>DASQMY010000296.1:0-15206 GCA_035645255.1 Mycobacteriales bacterium | reverse complement strand
CGGCACCCTCTCCGGGCAAGCCGCCGCCCGGATCGCCTGCGACGCCGAGATCACCCCGATCATCATCGCCCCGCACCCCACCGACGCCACCGACCCGCTGAGCGGTCAGGCCGCCAGCCCCGAGCCGCAGACCGACCCGGGCGACATGGCCGGCGACAGCGGTGACAGCGGCCAGCCGGCGGGTCGTGAGTGGACGTTCGTCGACTCGCTGGAAGGCTCGCTCAACCGGGCCGCCCGCCGGCTCATCGCCCGCGGCAGCGGCGCCATCATCGACGTCGGCACCGCCAGCCGAATCATCCCCCTCGCCCTCCGCCGCGCGCTCGCCGCCCGCGACCGCGGCTGCGTCGTCCCCGGCTGCCACACCCCGCCGATCTTCTGCGACGTACATCACCTCAAGCACTGGATCAACGGTGGCGCCACCGACGAAGACAACTGCTGCCTGCTCTGCCGACGACATCACGTCCAACACCACGAAGGCCGCTGGGAACTCGTCAAGCTCGACGGCGGCGGATTCACAACCCGAGCACCGCCCTAGCGGCGGCAGGGGCAGGAGCACTAGGCGGGACCGTGGTCTATCTGTAATCGGTGACTAGTTCGGCGAGCGCGTGGGATGCCTGGCGGACCATGCCGGGGTTGGTGACCCAGTAGTACCCGAGCGCGACGACTGCCTGGTAGAGCGCCCAGCCGCGGCCGCGCAGCCACGACGCGTCGTCCGCACCGACCTCGCTGCGGAACCGCCTGCGACTCGCACCGGTGAAGACGTTCCACGCCGGCTGCAGGTCGCAGGCTGGATCGCCGACCTTCAGAGCGCCGAAGTCGATGACCGCGGACAGCCTGCCGTCGACGACGAGCAGGTTGCCAGGCAGCAGGTCGCCGTGACCCAGACCTCGGGGCCGGCCCAGGCCGGCGCGTCGAGCGACTCCCGCCACAGCCGGCGTACGGCGGCGCCTCGATCCGGTCGCCCAGCTCCCGCACCGCCTGCTGCATCCAGTCGTCGCCGTTGACGAGTGGACCGCCACGGCTGCGGAATCCGCGCTCCGGGGCGCCGGTCGTGTCGACGTGCGGCAGCGCCGTGATGAACGCCGCCAGGTCGACGGCCGCCTGCTCGAGGTCGGCGATGGTGCCGTTCGCGTTGTCGCCGGGCAGCCACTCGTAGACCGACCAGGCATACGGGTAGCCGCGACCGGGCTCCCCTTGGGCGAGCTGCACCGGGAGGCGGAGCGGCACGTGTGGCGCGAACTTCGGCAGCCACTCGGCTTCCTTGGCCGCCTGGACCGTCGCCGACGCGATCCGCGGCATCCGCGCCGACAGGTGGTCGCCGATCCGGTAGATGTCGTGGTCGGTGCCGTAGGAGTCGACCAGCGCGATCGGCAGCTCGGCCCACTGGGGGAACTGGTCCGCGAGCAGACCCCGCGTCAACGCGACGTCGGTCGCCGCTGCGTCGGCGTGCATCCTCGTCCGATTCATGCGACCCCGAGGTCGACGTCGTCGTACATCCGCACTGCCGCCAGCAGGCCGCTCGGGCCACGTTCGAACACGGCCACGCCTGCTTGCGGCGTCAGCTCCTTGGGACCCCAGCGCACGACGTTGTACTCCAGAGCGGCAGCGGTCCCGTCGTCGGTCACCGTGCAGTGCTCGAGGATCACCTCGCCGAACTCGAAGAGCCGGTCGTAGTACGCCGCCAGCGCGTCCGTGCCGCGGTGCTCCACGCCGGACGACTCCCGGACGTAGGCATCCGGTTCGAACGTCGCCATCACGCCGTCGAGGTGCTTCGACGCGACGTAGCGCTGGTAGTCGTCGACGACGTCGGACAGTACGGCGTCCGGATTGCCGGCGAGCAGTGCAGGGCGGACCGCATGCCCGCCGGTGAGCGGCCAGGTGCTGTGGTAGATCCGCAGCGCCGACAAGCGGCCGTCGTCGGCGACGTCGCCGACGAGTGCCATGGGCAGCGTCGACTCGCTCCACCGCAGGACCTGCTCGGTGATCTCGCGGCCGCCGGCCGCGGTGGTCCGGACGAGTGAGACCGCCGCGCCGGTCTCGGCGAACCAGCCGGCGGACTTGCGGGCGAAGTCCGCGAAGCCCCCGGCGCCGGCGACGCGGCCGGAGTCCGGGTCGTCGACCACCGGGTCTCCGGCGAAGAGCTTGGCAGCGGCGTCGTCGCCGCGAGCAACCATGGGCATGAACTGCTCGGTAGCAGCCATCAGCGCCTCCCGTCAGCGACATGGTCCGGCCACTCCACCAGCAAGGTGCGGCGAGTGCACGCCGTCATCGGCCGTCGTACCACCATCGGCGCGGGTCAACCGTCCGGCTAGGCTCGGAGCGTGAGAGCAGACGGCCGTTACCGGCTCGGCGTGATGGGCGGAACCTTCGACCCGATCCACCACGGCCACCTGGTCTGCGCCAGCGAGAGCGCCGCGCGCTTCGAGCTCGACGAGGTGGTGTTCGTCCCCACCGGCCGGCCGTCGTTCAAGCACGGTCCGGACGTGTCGCCGGGTGAGGACCGCTACCTGATGACCGTGATCGCGACGGCGTCGAACCCTCGGTTCACCGTCAGCCGGATCGACGTCGACCGGCCGGGCATCACCTACACGGTCGACACGCTGCGTGACCTGCGCGCGGAGCGCGGGCCCGACGTCGACCTGTTCTTCATCACCGGCGCGGACGCGCTCATGCAGATCCTCACCTGGCGCTCGCCGGACGAGCTGTTCTCGCTCGCGCACTTCGTCGGCGCCACCAGGCCGGGCTACCCGATCTCCAACTCGGAGTTCCCGGCGGGCGCCGTGAGCCTGGTGGAGATCCCGGCGCTCACGATCTCGTCGTCGGACTGCCGCGACCGGGTACGGCGCGGCGAGCCGGTCTGGTACCTCGTCCCGGACGGCATAGTGCAGTACATCGACAAGCGCGGGCTTTACCGGCACGCCGATTCCGCCGAAGTGACGGCATGACCGAAGTACCGACGCCCCGGCCGGGCAGCCGCAGCGAGCGGCATCAGAAGGGCCCGCGCGCCCGCCGCGGCCGGCGTGGCAGTACTCAGACCACGCCGCTCGGCAGGGCGTCACCGTTGACCGGCACCATGCCGACGACGTCACGGGGCACCGCTCGGGCGGCGTCGGCCACGCTCCGCCGTGCGCCGTCGGCCACCATTCTTCCGACGTCGGTCCAGCCCAGGCCGATCGAGACCGGTCGGGCGGCCCGCCGGGACTGGGCGAAGGACGCCCGCCGGACCCGGCGGCGCCGGAGCATCCGTTGGGTCGCCGCATTCCTCGTGCTGGCCGCCCTCGGCGCCGCCGGCGCGCTGTATCTGAGCCGCGAGAACGACAAGGACAACGCGACCGATGCACAGCCGGCGCGGACGCAGCGAACGCTGCTCGTCCAGATCCGCGGCGCGCAGCGGACCGCCCTCGCTTCTGCGCTCGTCGCGACGGACCCGGCCACGGCGCGCGCGTCGGTCACCCTGCTGCCGTCCCGGATCATCACCGAGGTCCCCGGCTTCGGAGACTCCATGCTCGGCAAGGGGCTCGCGCTCGGCGGGCCGGACCTCGCCGCGGAGACGGCCGCCAACCTGCTCGGCGTCATGGTCGACGGCACGTGGACGGTCTCGCCGGAGGGGCTCGCCGGGCTGATCGACGCGATCGGCGGGGTGACCGCCGAGGTGGACGTCGAGGTGAAGACGACCGGAGCAGGCGGGGTGACGATCGAGCCGGGGACGCATCTGCTGACCGGTCTAGAGGCCGCCGCGTTCGCGACGTACCAGGGCCCGGAGGAGCGCGAGCTCGCCAAGCTGCCGCGCATGCAGGCGGTGCTGATGGCGGTGGTCAAGGCCATGCCGCCGACCGCCGCGACGCTGCTTCCCAGCGCGGGCAGCGAGTCGTCGATCGACCCGGCGCCGCTGGCCGAGCAGCTCCGCCTCCTTGCCGCTGCTGAGAGCACTGCTGCAGTGAGCTACGCCGTGCTGCCGGTCAGCGAGCTCGAGTTCGGCGGCGACGAGGTCACCTACAAGCTGGAGACCGCTGAGGCGCAGGCGCTGGTGGAGAGCAACCTGGCCGCGTCGGTGCCGGAGAGCGCGTTCGGGCGCAGCAACCGGGTGCTCGTCCAGAACGGGGTCGGGACCGCCGCGATCACCCGGACGGTCACCAAGAAGCTGCTCCCCGCCGGCTTCCGGGTCGTGGACAGCGGCAACGCCGACAGCTTCACCCACCAGAAGACGGTCGTGCTGGTCTTCGACGACTCCGCGGAGTCGATCGCGGTGGGGGAGCGGGTCGCCGAGGTTCTCGGCTTGCCCGCGGAGGCCGTTCAGATCTCGACCATCGCGCAGACGACCGCGGACGTGATCGTCATCGTGGGTGCCGACTACCGGCCGTGATGCGTCACCCGCACCTAACCGGGTAGCGGTTGTGCGACCCTTAGGGGGACACCGCACCCGGTGTCTGCACGACCACACAGCTGACGGAAAGCCGCGCCCGTGACTGCATCGCCCCGATCCATCGAGCTGGCACTGGCGGCCGCCCAGGCCGCCGCCGACAAGCAGGCACGCGACATCGTCGTGCTCGATGTGAGCGGACAGCTCGTGATCACCGACGTCTTCGTCATCGTCTCGGCCGCCAACGAGCGCGCCGTCCGCGCGGTCGTGGACGCGGTCCAGGAGCGACTGCACCAGCTGGACGCGAAGGCGATCCGGCGCGAGGGTCTCGCCGAACTCCGCTGGGTGCTGCTCGACTTCGGCGACTGCGTGATCCACGTGCAGCACTCCGACGAGCGGACCTTCTACTCGCTCGAGCGGCTCTGGAAGGACTGCCCCGAGATCCCGTTCGTCGACGCGGCAGTGCCGTCGGTGGACGCCGAGGTTGCCGGCCGGTGATCCGGCAACGCGTCGTCCTGCTCCGCCACGGCCGCACGGCGTACAACGCGGGCGGGCGCTTCCAGGGCCAGCTGGACACCGAGCTGGACGAGCTCGGCCGGCTGCAGGCGTCCGTCGCCGCGGAGGAGCTCGTCCACCTCAAGCCCACGGTCCTCATCGCGTCCGACTCGACGCGCGCGGCCGACACCGGAGCCGCGATCGCCACGCACACCGGGCTCGAGCTGCGTCTCGACGCGCGCCTGCGGGAGATCCACCTCGGCCGGTGGAGCGGGCTGACGCGCGACGAGGCGCGGCAGCAGTTCCCCGACGAGTACGCCGCCTGGATGTCCGGTCACGACGTCGCCCGTGGCGGCGGTGAGACCTACACCGAGGTCGGCGGGCGCGCGGTCGCGGCGATCGAGGAGGCGCTGCCCGCGATCGGGTCCAGCGGGACGCTGGTCGCCGTGACCCACGGCGGTACGGCGCGCGCCACGATCGGCACGATGCTCGACTTCCCGGCCGCGCACTGGTGGCGGTTCGCCGGGCTCGCGAACGCCCGGCGTACCGTGCTCGTCCGCGGGCCGCGCGGCTGGCGGCTCGTCGAGCACAACGCCGGCTCGGTCCCGGACGGCCGCTCCGAACGGGACGGCGACCACGCCAGGTCCGCGCTGCCAGTGGGCCAGCAGCCCGCGGAGTGACGTCGGGTTCTCGCGGTGCAGACGTCGTGTTAGGTTAGTGACACCTAACAAGCGACGGTCGGCGAGGTCCCGGGTGTACGTCTGCATCTGCTACGCAGTCACCGAGCACGACGTGCTCGATGAGATCGCCTGCGGGGCAACCGATGCGGAGGCCGTCGCCAGCCGGTGCGGCGCTGGGACGTCGTGCGGCAGCTGCGTCGACCGGATCTGCTCGCTGCTCCGCGACAGCGTCGGCGCCGCGCCGATGAGCTCGATCGCGTCCGCCTGCTGAGCCCCTAGGATCGGCCACGCACGTCCGAGACTTGCCGGACGCCGCCGACCGGGAGGAAGCCGTGCAGGCTGACAAGAAGATCCTCGAGCTGCTCAACGACCAGCTCACGGCTGAGCTCACCGCGATCAACCAGTACTTCCTGCACGCCAAGATGCAGCAGAACTGGGGCTTCGGAAAGCTCGCGGACTACACGCGGCACGAGTCGATCGACGAGATGAAGCACGCGGAGACGTTGACCGACCGGATCCTGTTCCTCGAGGGGCTGCCCAACTACCAGCGCATCGGGACGCTCAAGATCGGCCAGACCGTGCCGGAGCAGTTCCGCGCCGACCTGGCGGTCGAGTACGCGGCGGTGGAGCGGCTCCGGCCGGGCATCGCCTACATGCGCGAGCGCGGCGACGTGGCCAGCGCGTTGATCTTCGAGGCGATCCTCGTCGACGAGGAGCACCACATCGACTACCTCGAGACGCAGCTCGACCTGATCAACAGCGTCGGTGAGCAGCTCTACCTCGCCGGCCAGGTCGGCGGGTCCTGACCGTACCGACCGGCGAGCCAGTGGCGGGGACGGTGCTCATCCTGGCCGACTCGCTCGCGTTCCACGGGCCGACCCGAGCCGAGCTGCTCACGCACCCGCTGCTCTACCCCAACGTCCTGGCCGGACTGCTCGGCCGCGACGTTGACTGCGTCGCCCGGCTGGGCTGGACGACCCGCGACGCCTGGTGGGCGCTCACGAAGGACCCCTACGTCTACTCCGTGCTGCTCCCGAGAGCGGGCGCCGTCGTGCTCGCCGTCGGCGGCAGCGACCACCTGCCGGCCAGCCTGCCGCCGTACCTGCGCGAGGGGATCGCCTACGCGCGGCCGGCGTGGCTCCGTCGCGGGCTGCGGACCGTCTACCACCGCGCGCATCCGTACGTCGTCCGTGCGCACGGCGGGCGGCTGCGCGCGTTGCCGCAGCAGGTCACCGACAACTACCTCACCCGGTGCGTGCAGGCGCTGCGCGCGGTGCGGCCCGGACTGCCGATCGTCGCGATGGTGCCGCCGCCGTACGACGCGCCGTACCACGGGCACGTCACCCGGCCGCACGCGCCGGCCGTCGCGGCGGCCCGCTCCTGGGGCGAGCGCCTCGGCGTGCCGATGGTCGACGCGGATGTGGTAATCGAGCCGTTCCTGCGCCGCGGCGAGCTCAACAAGGACGGCATGCACTGGTCGTGGGCGGCGCACGAGGCGATCGCGCAGGAGATGGCCGCGACCCTGCGGACCGCTGGGCTGTGACGGCAGCGGCGGCGTCAGGCCGGTGCTACGACGGCACGAGCCCCGCGGGTGACCGGCCGGGCACCCGGCTCGGGTGCAGGCCGGCCGCGGCCGCGGCGTCCGCGAACCGGACGGCCTCGGCGAGCGCTGTCTGCGGGTCAGTGAAGAACGCGTAGCCGGTGGCGTCGGCGCCGTACGTCGCGGCGATGGCCTGCGTCCAGCGGGTCGCCTCGCCGGCGGCGAGCGGCCGGTAGAAGCGCAGGTAGTACCAGTCCGCCGTACGTCGAGGACGGTCCAGCCAGTGCGGCCGGCGGTCCGACCAGCAGGGCACGCAGCCGCGGCGGGACAGCCAGGTCGTCACGTCGCGGCGGTGCCACTCGTCGCCGACCAGCTCGACCGCCACGGCGAGGCTCTCCGGGATGTCGTCGAGGACGCCCATGACGAACGCCCGCCGGGCGGGCACCGCGCTGGTGAGGCGCAGCAGCACCGGGCCGATGCTGTTGAGGACCACGTGCGGGCAGTCGGTCCACACCCGCGCCGCGAGCGCCCCGCGCGGGGCGACCAGCCGGCCGGGGACCTCGATCGCGTCGAACTGCTCGGCGTAGTAGCGGGCCCACTCACCTGCCGGCAGATCGAGCGGGTAGAAGCCGCCGCGCCACTGGGGGTGCAGCCAGCCGGTCGTCCCGATGGACAGCGTCACCCACTAAGGGTGCCACGCACCCCGCTCTCCCCCGGTCTTCGGCAGGTGACGGGCGGAACTTGAGACCGGATCGTGAGTTTTCTCGAGGCCGTGCCACTACCTCAGGTCGAAGTCCTCGCGGCTGATCCGCGCGCAGTCGGCCGGGCCGCCGTCGTACCCACGGATGAAGGCGCGGGTCCGGTCGAACGCGCTGCCGTGCGCCCGCGGGTCCGTCCACGGCGTGCCGGGTACGTCGCGCGCCCGGTAGAGCGCGACGACCGACTCGTCGAGGTCACCGGGGCTGAGGCGGCCGTCGTCCGCGACGCTGCGCGCCCATGACCCGGCGAAGCAGTCGGCCTGCAGCTCGAGCAGGACGCCGCGCGGCGGCACCTCGCCGCCGAGGCGGGCCTGGATGGCGTGGCCGTACTCGTGCGCCAGCACGTAGGCCGCGGCGAAGTCACCGGCGCTGACGTAGTAGGGGATCATCAGCCCGCTCTCGTCCCACGCGATGAAGTCGCCGGCCGGGCAGTAGAACGCGTTGTTGGGCGGCGCCTGCTCGTTGCCGCACGCCGGCCCGCCTTCCTCGCCGCGGTAGTACTTGTAGCCGCCAGCCGGCCGCGTGAACTCGGTGCCGAGCTCGGCTGGGAGCGCCCGCGCCCAGTACGCCTCGAGCGACTGCAGAACCGTCTCGAGCAGCTGCTGGTAGGCGGCGTAGTCGAACTCGACGTTCCCGTCGGTGCGGATCTGCGTCTCGGTCTGCTCGCCGGGCCGGTCCCGCTCGACGTCTCCGGCCTGCTGCTCGTTGCGCTTCCGCGCCTCCTCCAGTGCGTCGCGGATGGCGCTCCCGATCCGCTCTCGCACCCGGCCGACCGCGCCGTCCTTCTTCGCGCCGTCCGAACAGCCTGGCGCGAGCAGCACCAGGGCGGTCGCAGCGACGGCGAGGCGGCGGCGGTGCTGCACGAGGTGACTCCCGGTGTACGACGATGGGATGGCACGTCTCTACCCCGGTGGTTGCCGTCGTGCACGTCACGCCAGGAACGCAGGTAGCGCAGCACCGCGAGGACCCGGCGGCTGTCGTGCTCCCATGCTGTCGACGACCGGCCGGGAGGGCGCTGGTGCCACCACCCGTCTTTCGCGGGCGGGCAGCCCGCACCTCCGGCGTACGCCGGCCCCGGCACTGATACCATGGCCGCATGTCCCGAACGGCGACCCTGCTCCTTGCCGGGCCGCGCTGACCACGGCACGACGTCGGCGCGGCAACCCCTCCTGCGTGAGGGGTTTTTTTCTGCCCCGGCACCAGCCCACTGACGACCGATCGAGGACCAGATGACCGACACCGAGCAGCGCCCCGTCGACGAGGACGTCTACGACCCGCACGTCATCGAAGAGCGCTGGCTGCCGGTCTGGGACGACCTCGACGTCTACGCGGCGGGCGGCGCCGGCGACGACCGGCCGCGCGCCTACTTCCTGGACATGTTCCCGTACCCGTCGGGCGACCTGCACATGGGGCACGCGGAGGCCTGGTCCATCGGTGACGTCGGTCCGCGGTTCGCCCGGATGCGCGGCTACAACGTCCTGCACCCGGTCGGCTGGGACTCGTTCGGCCTGCCCGCGGAGAACGCCGCGATCAAGCGCGGCCTCAACCCGGTCTCGTGGACCTACGACAACATCGAGGTGCAGGCACAGGGCTTCCGCCGGTTCGGCGTCAGCTTCGACTGGCGGACGCGCCTGCACACCTCCGACCCGGACTACTACCGCTGGACGCAGTGGCTGTTCCTGCGGCTGTTCGAGCGCGGGCTGGCCTACCGCAAGGCGAGCCCGGTCAACTGGTGCCCGAGCGACCAGACCGTGCTGGCAAACGAGCAGGTGGTGCACGGCCGCTGCGAGCGCTGCGGCGCCGTCGTGACCAAGCGGGACCTGACCCAGTGGTACTTCCGCATCACCGACTACGCCGACCGCCTGCTGGACGACATGGCACTGCTGGCGGGTCGCTGGCCGGAGCCGGTGCTGACCATGCAGCGCAACTGGATCGGTCGCTCGACCGGCGCGCACGTCGAGTTCGCCATCGACGGCCGCGACGAGCCGGTGTCGGTCTACACGACCCGCCCGGACACGCTGTACGGTGCGACGTTCTTCGTCGTCGCGGCCGACAGCCCGCTGGCCGCCGAGCTGGCCACCGGCGGCGGGCACGAGGACGAGTTCTCCGCCTACCTGGAGCAGGTGCGCCAGGCGACCGACATCGAGCGGCTGTCGACCGACCGCCCCAAGACGGGCGTCTTCCTGGGCCGGCAGGCGGTCAACCCGGTCAACGGGGAGCACATCCCGGTCTACGCCGCCGACTACGTGCTGGCCGACTACGGCACCGGCGCGATCATGGCGGTGCCCGCGCACGACCAGCGCGACCTGGACTTCGCGCGCGCCTTCGACCTGCCGGTGCGGGTCGTCATCGACACCGGCGCCGACGACCCGGCGGTCACCGGGGTCGCCACCGCCCGCGACGGCGTACTGGTCAACTCCGGCGCCTACGACGGGCTGCGCACGGCGGAGGCGATCGAGCGGATCACCGCCGACCTGGAGGCCCGCGGCGGGGGTCGCGGCGCGGTCAACTTCCGGCTGCGCGACTGGCTGATCAGTCGCCAGCGCTACTGGGGCTGCCCGATCCCGATCGTGCACTGCGGAGCGTGCGGCGAGGTCGCCGTACCGGACGACCAGCTGCCGGTCCTGCTGCCCGACCCGGCGCTGGTCGACCTGCGGCCCAAGGGGTCCGCGCCGCTGGCGTCGGCCACGGAGTGGATGGCGGTCGACTGCCCGAGGTGCGGCGGTGCCGCGCGGCGCGACGCCGACACGATGGACACGTTCGTCGACTCGAGCTGGTACTTCCTGCGCTACTGCTCGCCGGACTACCCGGACGGACCGTTCGACCCCGAGGCGGTACGGCGGTGGATGCCGATTGCGCAGTACGTCGGCGGCCGTGAGCACGCGATCCTGCACCTGCTGTACGCGCGGTTCTTCATGAAGGTCGTGCACGACCTGGGACTGGCCGACGCCGTCGAGCCGTTCGCGACCCTGGTCAACCAGGGCCAGGTCATCATGGACGGCTCGTCGATGAGCAAGAGCAAGGGCAACCTGGTGGAGCTGCAGCAGCAGCTGGCCGACCACGGCGTCGACGTGGTGCGCGTCACGATGCTGTTCGCCGGCCCGCCGGAGGACGACAAGGACTGGGCGGCGCTGTCCCCGACCGGCGTCGGCAAGTGGCTGGCCCGGCTGTGGCGGCTGTCCGGCGAGGTGGGCGGCGCCGACGACGCCGGTCCGACCGGCGACGACGAGGCGCTGCGCCGGGTGACGCACCGGACCATCGCCGAGGTGACCGGGCTGCTCGAGCGGACCCGCTACAACGTCGCCATCGCCCGGCTGATGTCGCTGTCCAACGCCGTGCGGTCCTCGGTCGACGCCCACGGCCCGAGTACACCGGCGGCGCGGCAGGCGACCGAGGCGCTGGCCCTGATGGTCGGCGTCTTCGCGCCCTACGTCGCCGAGGACATGTGGTCGCGGCTCGGCCACGAGCCGTCGGTGCACGGGCAGTCCTGGCCGATCTTCGACCCCGCCCTGGCGGCCGCGGAGTCGGCCACCTGCGTGGTGCAGGTCAACGGCAAGGTGCGCGACCGGCTGGAGGTCTCGCCCGACATCGGCGAGGAGGAGCTGCGGGCCCTGGCGCTGGCCAGCGCGGCCGCGCAGCGGTCGATCGCCGACAAGACGATCCGCACCGTCGTCGTCCGGCCGCCGAAGCTGGTCAACATCGTCGTCGCCTGACGACCGCCCGCGCGCTTGGGAGCAAGTGAGTCCAGCCGTGCTGTACGGCGTGGCGCCGGCGGCCCACGCCGCCGCCTTCTTCGTCGCCTGCCTCAGGTGCTAGCCGCGGTACGACGGGACCCGGACGTCGACCCACACCAGCCGGTGGTCGCTGGTCGGGAACGGGTAGGTGCCGACGAGCCGGAAGAGCGGGTCGGTGGACAGGGGCCAGAAGACCCCGGCGCCGGTGACCTTGAGGTTCTTGCGCGGCAGGACGTAGTCGGCGCGCAGGTTGCCCGGCGCGTTGTCCGCGAAGTCGGCCGTGTCGTAGCGGGGGTCGGAGCGGTGGGTGAGGTTGATGCCGCCCTGCAGGTCGTTCTGCTCGACCGCTCCGGCACTCGACGGCAGCGGGTCGCGGACCAGCGGGTGCCTGATCAGCTGCTGGATCGCTCCCGGGATGCTGTCGCCGTCGAGCGGGTCGGAGTTCTGGTCACCCGCGATGACGAAGAGCGAGCCGGGCTTGAGACCGCCGCGAGCGCCCTCGTCGTCGTAGATGTAGCGGCTGCGCCTGCCGGCGCTGATGTAGTCGGCCCAGAACCGGATCTCGTCGTAGTTGCGCGTGCCGTTGCGGTCCTCCGCCGCGTCGAACACCGGCGGCGTCGGGTGGCTCACCAGGAAGTGCACGGTCTTGCGGCCGATCCGGATCGGCAGGTCCCAGTGCGACTTCGACGACAGCCGGAAGATCGCCAGCTCCTCGGCCGAGTACCAGTCGTTCGGCTGCGGCGTGTCGGGGTTGTCCGGGAGCTTCGCGCCCGGCATGTCCTTCCAGAGGAAGTGCTGGAACGTGCGCACGTTGGCCAGGTCGATCGGGAAGCGGCTGTAGACCGCCATGCCGTACTGGCCGGGGAAGAACCCGAACCCGAACGCGTCGTCCGGGCCGCCGACGACGCCGTTGTTGTTGAAGTCCATGCCGGACGGGATGCCGGTGTTGGACTCCGCGGCGTACCGGTAGGGGTAGTGGATGGGCGTCGAGCCGTTGCGGCTGATGGACAGGTAGTTGTCCTGGAAGAGCCGCAGCGCGTCGCCGTTCGCGTCGTAGTCGAACTCGTTGATCAGCAGGACGTCGGGCCGCACCCGCTGGATGGTCTCGGCGGCGTTCGCCGCCTGCTGGTTGCCCGGTGTGGAGAGGTCGCCGACCAGCTGGCCGGTGAAGAAGCGGTTGAGCGAGGCGTTGAACGACGCGAAGCGGACGGACGACTGCCGTCCCGCGGCCGAGGCGACTGGCGCGGTGGCGGCACCGACCATGGACGCCACCACGAGCGCCGCGACACCCGCTGTCATCTTCGGCAGAGCCGACATCGGCATGGATGGACCTCCTTGTCCTGGGCCAGTCCGCCGAATGCTAGACCGGCCGGGGCGACCTGTGCCCAACGGCTGGATGGCCGCTGTCGGTACGCTCGGCGCCATGACGAGCACCCGGGTCGGGGTCGTGACGGACTCGACGGCGTACCTGCCGGCCGGGGTCGCGGCGCAGCACGGCATCGTCGTCGTACCGCTGCAGGTCCGGCTGGGCGACGAGTCCTACCTCGAGGGCGTCGACCTGACGCCGTCGGACTTCGCCGCCTGGATCAAGGTGCCGGGCCACCGGCCGCTGACCAGCCGGCCTTCGCCGGCGGCTTTCGCCGACGCCTACGCGTCCGTCGACGCAGACCAGATCGTCTCGGTCCACATGTCCGGACGGCTCTCCGGTACGGCGGGCGGCGCGCGGCTGGCGGCGGAGCAGCTGACCGACCGGAGCGTCGTGGTGGTCGACTCCCGCAACACCGCGATGGGGCTGGGCTTCGCAGTCATCGCGGCCGCCCGGGCAGCCGCGGACGGCGGTACGGCGGCGCAGGTCGCGGCCGCTGCGGAGCGGGCGGCCAGCCGCACCCGGACCGTGTTCTACCTCGACACGCTGGAGCATCTCCGGCGCGGCGGGCGGGTCGGCAAGACCGCGGCGATGCTCGGCGGCGCGCTGTCGGTCAAGCCGCTGCTCGACGTCGTCGACGGCGACATCGCTCCGCTCGAGAAGGTCAGGACCTCGTCGAAGGCGGTCGCCCGGCTGGTGGAGATCGCCGCGCTGACCGCCGGGCGGGGAGCGGTCGACATCGCGGTGCACCACCTGGCCGCGCCCGAGCCGGCCCGCCGGGTCGCGGCCGAGCTGTGCGACGCCATCCCCGAGGTCCGCACGCTGATGGAGAGCGAGCTCGGCCCGGTCGTCGGCGCGCACGTCGGTCCCGGCTGCCTCGGGATCGTGATCCACCACCGGTGACCGCGCGCGTCCTCGCGGTGCTCGTCGGCTACCTGCTGGGGTCGGTCTCGTTTGCGATGCTGGCGGCCCGGCGGTCCGGCACCGACCTGCGGACGCTCGGCTCGGGTAACCCCGGCGCGTCCAACGCCGGCCGGGTGCTCGGCCTCCGGGTGGGTGTCGCCGTCGCTGTGCTCGACGTGCTCAAGGGTCTGCTGCCCGCCGTCGGCTTCGGGCTGGTGGAGCACGAGGCCGGGCTGCTCGCCGGTGTCGCCGGCGTACTCGGGCATGTGACGACGCCGTGGCTGCGCGGCCACGGCGGCAAGGGGGTCGCCACCGCGGCCGGAGCGATCCTAGGCTCGCACCCGCTGTGGGCCCCGGTCGCGCTGCTGGTCTGGCTCGTGGTGCTGTTCGCGACCCGGTGGATCGCCATGGCGTCGGTGCTGGCGGCCGTGACCGCGCCCGTGACGGCCGTCGTCGTCGGAGCGCCCGGCGTCGACGTAGCGTGGGGAGCCGTCATCGCGGCGGTGATCGTCGTGCGGCACCGCAGCAACTTCGCGCGCTGGTGGCGCACCCGGCAGGCGGCCGGCGCGTCCGGCCGCTGACCTGGCCCACCGCCCGCGCCGCGCACCGGTCCGCGGCCCGCGCCGCGCACCGGTCCGCCTCGCGCCTCGCAGGCCGCGCGACCACTTGTGTGATTGCGTACACGACCGACGCTCAGCCGGCCCCGATGTCTGTTCGCAACTTCACACAAGAAACAGATCGGCGCCGCCCGGCGGTCCGGGGTGCCGCCCGTCACTCGCTGCCGTCGTGACTTGTGTGCAGTTCGGGCGGCGACACGCCGGTGCCGTCCGGCGTGTCGTTGCCCAAACTGGACACTAGTTGCGCGCATCGGGGACGGCCGGACGCGTCGGGCGGAGCGCCGCTCCGGGGATCCACAGGCCACTCGCCCACAGCGATCACTGTCCACAGATCCGGCCGGCGGCCGTTGCGGGGTCGTCGCCCTGCCTACGGTCGAGAGCGATGCGCAACAACCGATCCGCCGCGGCCGAGCAGCGCCTGCAGTCCGCGCTGCGCGAGCGCGTCGGTCCGCTCGGCGGCCTAGCAGCGGCGATAGCGGGCGGCGGTCCGGGCAGCAGCGGTGCGGTCCGCGCAGGTGCGGCCAGCGCCGGCGCGGACGAAGGCGGTGCCGTGGGGGAAGGGGGTGCGGTGAACGGCGGGTCTCGCCCGGACCATGGGCCGGGCGTCCCCGCGGGCGGCGGGTCAGCGGCCGACCCGCTGCCGGCGGACGACGGGCGGGTCGCCGCGTTGCGGGCTGCCGCAGCGGCCCGGTTGCCGGCGCCCGTCCGGGACGGCGTCCTCGACCCGCGGCCGCACGGCGCGTGGACGGTCGT
>DASQMY010000295.1:0-2924 GCA_035645255.1 Mycobacteriales bacterium | reverse complement strand
CCTCGACCAGCTCGCGCTCGATCGCCCGCACGGTGCCGACCAGGCGCGGGTCGTCCGGTGGGAGGAACCCCACCAGCGGCAGGAGCAGCAGGCTGGCGTCGAGCTCCGGCGCGCCGTACGACTGGGTGAACGTCGACCGCTCCGCGTCGTAGCCCTGCGCGCAGATCTCCTCGTGGATCTCCCTGGCGATCGCCCGCCAGCGGTCGGCGTCGCCGCGCAGCCCGAGGCGGTCGACGGTCCGGGCGCCGCGATCGAACGCGACCCACGCCATCACCTTGGAGTGCGTAAAGTGCCGGCGCGGGCCGCGGACCTCCCAGATCCCCTCGTCCGGCTGCCGCCACGCGGTCTCCAGGTGCTCGAGCAGGCGGCACTGCAGGGCCCAGGCGACCGGGTCGTAGGCGATCGACTCCTTGCGCGCCTCGTACAGGCAGTCCATCACCTCGCCGAACACGTCGAGCTGCAGCTGCCCGGCCGCGCCGTTGCCGATCCGCACCGGCGGCGAGCTCTCGTACCCGGGCAGCCAGCCGAGCGTCATCTCGGGCAGCCGCCGCTCGCCCGCCGCGCCGTACATGATCTGCAGGTCGGACGGGTCCCCAGCGACCGCGCGCAGCAGCCAGTCGCGCCACGCCGCGGCCTCGTCGCTGTAGCCGGCGCGCAGCAGCGACTGCAGCGTGAACGTCGCGTCGCGCAGCCAGCAGTAGCGGTAGTCCCAGTTGCGTACGCCGCCGATCGCCTCGGGGAGCGACGTGGTCGCCGCCGCGACGATGCCGCCGGTCGGCGCGTAGGTGAGCGCCTTGAGCACCATCAACGAACGGCGGACCAGCGACTCGTACGGGCCGGCGTAGGTGCAGCGGCCCGACCACTCCGACCAGTACGACAGCGTGTCGTCGAGTGCGTGCTCGGCGTTGATCTCCTTGGGCAGCACCTCGTGCGACGGGAACCAGGTGAGCACGAACGGGACCCGCTCGCCCGCCGCGACGGTGAAGACGCCGGAGTGCTGCATCTCCCGGCCGGTCAGCGTCACCGGGGTGCGCAGGCAGAGCGCGTCCGGCCCACCGACCGCGACGACCGCGTCGTCCACGCGCCGTACCCACGGGACGACCGAGCCGTAGCCGAAGCGGATCGCCAGGTCCGTGCGCATCTCCACCGAGCCGGACACGCCCTCGACGATGCGGACGATGTCCGGCGCCCGGCCGCGCGGCGGCATGAAGTCCAGCACGCGCACCACGCCGGTGTCGGTCTCGTGGGTCGTCTCCAGCACCAGCGTGTCGCCCGCATACGACCTGGTCGTACGGCGGACCGCACCGGCGGGAGCGACGACCCACCGGCCGTGCGACTCGTCGCCGAGCAGCGCCGCGAAGCAGGCGTCCGAGTCGAACCGCGGGAAGCACAGCCAGTCGACCGAGCCGTCCAGCCCGACCAGCGCAGCCGTCTGCGTGTCGCCGATCAGCGCGTAGTCCTCGATGCGCAGTGCCACGCGCGTCAGCTCCCTGTGGTCGACCGGCCCTACCCGACGTGGGTCGTACCCAGCCGGCGGCGGCTACGCGCCCCCGTCAGCGCGAAGACCAGCGCGAAGAGCCCGGCACCGGTCAGCACGATCGAGGCGCCGGAGGCGACGTCGGCGTACCAGCTGGCGTACATGCCGACCAGGCCGCACACCGCCCCGATCGCCACCGACAGGAAGAGCATCCGGCTGAAGGAGTTGGTCAGCATCCGGGCGACCGCGGCCGGCAGCACCAGGGTGGCGGCGATCAGCGTGACGCCGAGCACCCGGATGGTGGCGATGACGGACAGCGCGAGCAGCAGCGAGAACAGCACCTCGACCCGCCCGGTCGCGAGCCCCGACGTCTCGGCGACCTCGGGGTCGAACGTCACGAAAAGCAGCGGCCGGTAGGCCAGGAACACCGCGAGCGCCGACGCCAGGGCGACAGCGACGATGACCGCGACGTCGGTGCCGGTCACGCCGAGCACGTTGCCGAAGAGCAGCGCCTCAGGGTTCTTCGCGAACCGCGGCTTGGTCGAGATGATCGCGACACCGACGGCGAACGCCGCCGTGGTTACCACGCCGATCGCCGCGTCGCCGCCGATCGCCCGGCGGCGCGCGACGCCGTTGATGAGCAGCACCGACACCAGGCCCCACACCGCGGCGCCGACCAGCTCGTTGACGCCGACCGCGGCGGCGGTGACCGCGCCGCCGAACACCGCGTGGCTCAGCCCGTGCCCGATGTAGGACATGCCGCGCAGCACGACGTAGACGCCGACCAGCCCGCACAGTGCGCCGGCGACGGTCGCGACGAGCAGGCCGTTGCGGAAGAACTCCTGCTGGAACGGGTCCAGCAGCTCGCTCACGGCCGCATCCGCGACAGGTCGTCAAGTCCCTCGGCCGCCCGCTCCGGTGCGACGTGCAGATCGAAGACGACCGGCATGCCGGCGTGGTTGATGACGTCCATCCGGGCGCCGTACGTCAGCTCGAGCGTCTCGGGAGTGATGACCTCGAGCGGGCTGCCGTCGGCGATGACGCGGCGGTTGAGGCACACGAGCCGCGGCAGGTGCGCAGCGATCCCGTTGAGGTCGTGGGTCGACAGGACGACCGCCAGCCCTCCGGCGTTGAGCTCGCCGAGCAGGTGCAGCACGTCGTGCCTGGTGCGCACGTCGACGCCGCTCGTCGGCTCGTCGAGGAGCAGCAGCTCGGCACCGGTGAGCAGCGCGCGCGCGATGAAGACCCGCTGCTGCTGCCCGCCGGACAGCTCGCGGATGTGCCGCCGGGCCAGGCCGGCGAGTCCGAGCCGGTCCAGCACGTCGACGACGCGCGCCCGCTCGTCGGCCGACGCCCAGGGCAGCCGCCGTCCCGAGGTGCGGCCCATCAGGACGACCTCGCCGACGGTCACCGGGAAGTTCCAGTTGACCGTCTCGACCTGCGGCAC
>DASQMY010000294.1:0-19450 GCA_035645255.1 Mycobacteriales bacterium | reverse complement strand
CCGCACTGCTCACCGGTTCCCTGGCCGGTGGGCTGCTGGTCGGACTGGTCTTCGGTCTCGTCCGCGGACTGCCGATAGTCGCAATGCGCAATGTCGACGAGCCCGTGCGGCTCGCGGCCGTACACCGGCGGATGGCCGGCTGGGCTCAGCCGGCCAACCGCCTCGCCCTCGCATTCCAGGTCGCCGTCGCGGCGACAGCCATAGCAGGAGCTGCTGCGTGAAGGTCAACAAGGACGGCATCGGCGTCGACGCGCCTCGAGGCTGGGACGCCCGCATCTACAAGCGCGTCCCCGAAGCCGACGGCGTGGCGAGCAGCCACGCGATCCTGCACGCGGGCAACTTCGCGCTGCCGGCGGACCGCGGCGACTACGGCAGCGGTGCGGTGGACGTTATGGGCAGCGAGCACGTGTTCGTCTCGCTGGTGGAGTTCCACCCCGACGCCGCGCAGAGGGAGCTCTTCAGCACCCGCGGGTTGCCCAAGCTCACGCCCGGCTCGTTCAGCCCCAACAAGCTGCAGCGCACGATCGAGGGTCAGGCGGGCTGCCAGTTCTTCTTCAACCTCGAGGGTCGCGCGTTCTGCCTGTTCGTCGTGCTCGGCGACTACGGCAACCGGGTCGCACTGACCAAGGTCGCCAACGAGCTCATCGGCCAGCTCGAGATCTCCCCCGCGACGGCGACCCGATGACCGGCGTACGGCGACGCGCAGTCACCAGACTGGCGGCGGCAGTCGTGCTGCTGACGGTGAGCGGCATCGCGCCCGCGACGATCGCCGAGGCCGCCGTGCCGGTGCCCGGCGAGTACTTCTTCATCCAGACACCGGACAACAACCACTACTACCTGTACGCCGCCAACGCGACGACGGGCGCCCGGCGGCGGGTCTCCTCGCACCTCGCCATGGGACGACCGTCCGTCTCGCGAACCGGCAGCCACATCGCCTTCATGTCACCGCTGTACGGCGACGAGACGCTCGGCCGCTACGGGCTCTACACCGTGCGTCGCGACGGCACCGGCCTCCGGCGGATGAGCGCGCCGACCTACGCGCACACCGACCCGGCGTGGTCCCCCAGCGGCAACTGGATCGCCTTCACGCGCGATCGGCGCGGCAACAGCGAGGCCAACTGCTGCGACATCGCAATGCTCAACGTCGACACCCTCGGCATCCGCGCGGTGCCCAACACCGCGTACGGCTCCTACCCGGCGTGGTCGCCGACCGGCAGCCACCTGGCGTTCGTCAAGCCGGACGGCCTCTACGTGATCAAGACCGACGGCACGGGGAGCCGGCGACTCGTGGCGGCTACCTCGACGCTGCCGATCCGGACGCCGGAGTGGTCGCCCGACGGGCGGTCCATCGCCTACGTGCACCGCCGGTCCGAGACCATCTCGTCGCTGCGCGTCGTCCCGGCGGCCGGGGGCACGCCGGTGACCCGCTGGACGCCGAGCACCGGGCACGTCGAGAGCCCGGTCTACGGCGTCGACGGCCGGACCATCCACGTGACCTACCACCGCGGCTGGGGCGACCTCGCCCGGCGGCTGTCGTCGATCTACCGCGTTCCACCGACCGGGTCGCCCGCGATCCAGGTCAACCCGGCCGCGCAGGTCTACTTCCTCGACTACCACCACTACCTCGACCCCGCCGGGAAGACCGGCATCGGCCTGACCTGGCCGACCGCGACGCGCAAGTCGTGGCGGACGACCAACGCAGCGGCGCGCCCGGCGACCGAGCCGGCGGCGTTCAGCTTCGGTGTGCCGACGGACATCGCTGTGACCGGCGACTGGAACGCCGACGGCACCGACTCTCCGGGTGTGGTCCGGCTCGACTCCGCCGGCCGCCTCGAGTGGCACCTCCCGGGCTACTCCGCACCAGCACTGTTCGGTCGCAGGGGCGACATCCCGGTGCCCGGCGACTGGAACGGCGACGGCCACGACACGCCAGGCGTCGTGCGCGTCGTCAACGGGCGGCTGGTCTGGTACTTCACCGACCGCAACACGACACCGACGACCTCCGGCACGCTCGTCTACGGATCGGTCGTCGGCGGGGTCCCGGATCGACCGGTCGCGGGTGACTGGGACGGTGACGGCGTCTCGAGCCCCGGCGTCGCCCGCAACGTCGGGACCCGTCTGCACTGGTTCCTCAACAACCGCAGCACGAGCCACAACCTCAGCTACTCGTTCGACTACGGCCTCCGCGGTGACCGGCCGATCGTCGGGGACTGGGACGGCGACCGCGATGACACTGCCGGCGTGACGCGACAGGTGTCCGGCACCCTGCAGTGGCACCTGCGCAACTACAACAGCGCCGGCGGGGCCTTCACCGGCTTCACCTGGGGGTCCGCCTCCGACGTGCCGGTCAGCGGCGACTGGGACGGCCGCTAACGGCTCGGCGCGTCCGGTTCGGTCACGTCTGCAACGCTGGCGCCCAGCGCGGCGATGACGTCCGCCGCGGCCACCGCGACGGCGACGTCGTGCTCGCCGGCGCCGAGCGTCACCTCGCCGGTCATCCGCACGTCAGCGACGACCGGCCACCGCCGAGTCGAGCCGAACGGCGTGATCGTCCCGCGCTCGTAGCCGGTCACGTCCATGGCCGTCGCCGCGTCCGGCATCGACAGCCGGCTGACGCCGAGCAGCGTGCGCAGCTTCGGCCACGAGATCGTCCGGTCCCCCGGCACCAGCACGAACAGGAAGTCGTCGTCGCCGCGACGTACGACGAGCGTCTTGACGACAGCGGCCCGCTCGACGCCGCGCGCCGCCGCGGCCTCCGCCAGGCTCCGGACCGGACCGTGCCGCACGACTCGATGGTGCAGTCCGGCTGCCTCGAGCGCCGCGAGCGCGCGATCCGCGCTCACCGCACCACGATCGCGGCCGGCCCTCGCTCCACCAGCCAGCCGATGACCGGCGCGCCGGGCACTTCGCCGGCGACGAGCAGACCACCTGACGTCTGCGCGTCGGCGAGCAGCAGCCGCTCGATCTCGTCGATGCCGTCGCCCCACGTCACGTCCGGCTTGACCCACTCGAGGTTTCGGCGCGTCCCGCCGCTCACGTAGCCGGCACCGGCGGCGTCGCGCGCGCCGTCGACGTACGGGATCGCCGACGCTTCGATCTCGGCCGACACGCCGCTGGCGCGGGCCAGCTTGTAGAGATGGCCGAGCAGCCCGAAGCCGGTGACGTCGGTGGCGCACGTCGCACCGCCGGCGACCGCCGTGCGTGCGGCGTCGCGGTTGAGCGTCGTCATCACCTCGACAGCTTGCGGGAACGACTCGCCGGTCTGCTTGTGCCGGCTGTTCAGCACCCCGATACCAAGCGGCTTGGTCAGGCTGAGCGGGACGCCCGGCCGACCGGAGTCGTTGCGCAGCAGGCGATCCGGGTGGGCGATGCCGGTGACCGCCATGCCGTACTTCGGCTCCGGGTCGTCGATGCTGTGCCCGCCGGCGACGGGGCAGCCCGCCTCGCGCGCGACGTCCCGTCCGCCGCGCAGCACCTCGGTGGCCAGCTCCAGCGGGAGTACGCCGCGCGGCCAGCAGAGCAGGTTGACCGCGAGGATCGGCTCGCCGCCCATCGCGTAGACGTCGGACAGCGCGTTGGCCGCCGCGATCCGCCCCCAGTCGTAGGCGTCGTCCACGACCGGCGTGAAGAAGTCGACGGTCGAGATGACCGCGCGGTCACCGTCGATCCGCACCACACCTGCGTCGTCACCGTCGTCGAGCCCGACGATCAGATCCTTCGACGGCACGCCGACCAGACCGGCGACGAGCCGCTCCAGGTCGTCCGGCGGGATCTTGCAGGCGCAGCCACCCCCCTTGGCGAACTGGGTGAGCCGGTACGCGGTCCGTGGAGTCGTCATCGTTCGACGCTAGCGCCGTTGCTCACCGGACGACGACGTCGCGCAGGTCGCTGATCGCACCCGGCAGGAAGATCAGGGCCACCAGCGCGATGATCACCCGACCGGCGATCAGCACCCGCGGACTGCGGGCCAGTCGACGGGCCCATTCGATGCGCGAGCCGGCGAGAACGAGCACCAGCCCGACGGCGACGGGGATGAGCGCGAACGCGAGTGGCACGAGCAGCAGGGCCGGGAGGACGAGCGGCGCCCACGCAAGCGCCCGACCGCGCCAGTCGGCTGTCGTCTGCGGGAACACAGCGCTGAACCGGTTGGCGAACGCGGTGATCGCCATGCCATGGACGACGGCGGTCGCGCCGAATGTCAGCACGGACAGCCAGCCAGGCCCGACGAGGTCGAAGTCGACGTTGTCCGGGCGCAGCGGGTCGAGCCGCGTCGCGGCGACGATGAGGTGCAGGCCGCCGAACACCAGACCGCCCACGCGGCCGGCCGGCAGCCAGCGGCGCACGGCGAAGTAGATCGCGCCGCTCAGCATCGCGGGGAGGACGCCGCCGAACATGATCAGGCCGAGCGTGCCCTCGGCGGTGATCTCGCCGACGACCTCGTTCGCCTCGGTCACGCGGCCCTGCGCGTCGTCACCACCGGTCACGGCCAGCAGGCGCATGATCAGCCGGACCGCTGGTCCGGTGATGAGAGCACCGGTCCAGAAGCCGGCCGCGAGGCCGACCGCGACACCGCGCAGATAGCGCAGCGCGGTGTCGCGAAGCGGCGGGACGCCGACTTCCCTGTCGTCCTGCTCGCCGGTCCGCCGCGGGGTCCATGATCGGTACGGCGTCCCGGCCCAGCGCAGCGCGAGTGCGGCTCCGGTCAGCAGGAGAGCCCCCAGGACGGCCATCAGGAACACGCCACAATTGTCCATGCGGGAATCCGGCCCGCCAACGCGCTGCCCCGGGCTACTCGCTCAGCGTCCGAGGCGGCTCGTCCTTCGGCTGCTCGAGCGGTAACGGTGCACCGGCAGTCGGCTCAGGCTGCGGCTCCACGAACCCGCCGGCGTCCGTGACCTCGCCGACGCCGGCGCCGGCGTCGGCGGTGACGACACCGCCGCCGCCAGGGATCACCCCGTCGACCGCTTCGCCAGCGCCGTCCGCGTGCACGTCGGGCGGCTCGCGCTCCGGCGGCTCCGGTTCACCAGCCGGCGCGAGCTCGCCCGGGCGAGGTTTCTCCGGCGCGTCGCCGATCTGCTCGTGGAAGAAGTCCTTCGCCTGCTGGGCGGTGACGTGGCCGCCGTGACCGTGGCCGCCGTGCCCGTGCGCACCGTGCCCGCCGTGCCCTCCTTCGCCCCCTTCGCCGTCCTCCAGCTCGAACGCGTCCGGAAAGAACCCGTCGCCCAGCGGCTCCGCCTCGACAACCCTTGGCGGGTCATTCCTGTTCGCCATACGGCCTCCCACCTGCGCAGTCGGCTGCACCGGGGCGGCGCGGCCCTTCCTCGCACGACGTCACTCGCTGAGCATGATCGGTGGCTCGTGCAGCGGCTCTGGCAACGGAGGCGGTCCGGCATCGGGCTCGAGCTGCGGCTCGACGGGCTGGGGCGCGTGCGGGTCGGGGATCTCGCCTGGCTCGGTGATCGGCGGGCCGCCGCCGCCCGGCGCGAGCCCTTCGGGCGGCGCCTCGTCGGGGTGGACGCCGTGCGCCTCCGGGGGCCCCGGCACCGGCTCCGGCTCCGGCTCGTCACCGCGGCCGCCGCCGCCGAGGTGGGTCTGCTTGTCGTTGGTGTCGCCGATCTGCTCGTGGAAGAAGTCCTTGGCCTGCTTGCTGGTGACCGGCCCGCCACCCTCCTGCTCGAAGGCGTCGGGGAAGAACCCCTGGCCCATCGGCTCCATCTCGAGATACCGCGGCGGTTCGTCCCTCTTCTCCATGAGACCTCCTCCGAGTGAGCAGCCTCCTGAGGATAACGCGGCGACCCGAGGGCGCTCATCACACACCCGCGTCGCGGCTAGTGTGGCCGGCGGAGGCGTACAGGTGCCTGGTGGCCCTCCCGGTCTTCAAAACCGGTGTGGCCGAGGATCTCGGTCAGGCGGGTTCGATTCCCGTCCGCCTCCGCCATCCGCGTTACACACAGTTACGGACGCGAAAGGCTCAGTGCAGAGCCGCATCCGCCGATGTAATGGATGCCAGGCCCTCGGGCCTCTGGACTCTGCCGGTATCTCGGCACCCTCTGGAGCTCTGCTGCACACCCTGGTGCATCAGTGCTTTCGACCAGGGGATGGTGGCGGAACATGGCTTCGACTCAGCACAGCGGCCGGCGCGTGCAGAGCGCGTCGCTGCAGGACGCCATCTTCAACAGCGCCTACTTCTGCAAGATGGCGACCGACGAGAAGGGCGTCATCCAGGTCTTCAACGTCGGCGCGGAGCACATGCTCGGCTACGCCGCCGCGGAGGTCGTCGACCAGATCACGCCGGCCGACATCTCGGACCCGACGGAGCTGATCGGTCGCGCAGCGGCCCTCAGCGCTGAGCTGGGTACGCCCATCGCGCCAGGGTTCGAAGCGCTCGTCTTCAAGGCTTCGCGGGGCATCGAGGACATCTACGAGCTGACCTACATCCGCAAGGACGGCAGTCGGTTCCCCGCGATCGTGTCGGTCACCGGGCTGCGCGATGCAGACGAGAAGATCATCGGCTACCTGCTGATCGGCACCGACAACACCGTGCGGAAGCAGGCGGAGGCGGCGCAGGACGTCCTGGACCAGAAGCTGCGCGACCAGCAGTACTACACGCGGTCGCTGATCGAGTCGAACATCGACGCGCTGATGACGACCGATCGCCGCGGCATCATCTCCGACGTCAACGAGCAGATGATCAAGCTGACCGGCTGCACGCGAGACGAGCTGATCGGCGCACCGTGCCGCAACTTCTTCACCGACCCCGCCCTCGCCCAGGCCGCGATCCAGCGGGTGCTCACCGAGCACAAGGTTCGCGACTACGAGCTGACTGTGCTGGCGAAGAACGGCGAAGAGACGGTCGTCTCGTACAACGCCGCGACGTTCCACGACCGCGACCGCAACATCCAGGGGGTGTTCGCCGCCGCCCGCGACATCACCGACCGCAAGCGGTACGAGCGCGCGCTGCAGGAGAAGAACCTCGAGCTCGAGCGTGCCAGCCGGATGAAGTCCGAGTTCCTCGCGACGATGTCGCACGAGCTGCGGACACCGTTGAACGCCGTGATCGGCTTCTCCGAAGCACTGAACGACGGCCTCGTCGGGGAGATGACCGAGAGCCAGCACGAGTACATCGGCGACATCTTCACCAGCGGGCAGCATCTGCTCTCGTTGATCAACGACATCCTCGACCTGTCCAAGGTCGAGGCCGGGATGATGGCGCTCGAGTTCGAGGCGGGCGACCTGCACGCCTTGCTGCAGAACAGCCTCGCCATCGTCCGGGAGAGTGCGGCCGCGCACAGCATCGCTCTCCACCTCGAGGCCGATGAGGATCTCGGCACGTTGATGCTCGACCTGCGCAAGACGAAGCAGATCGCCTACAACCTGCTGTCGAACGCGGTGAAGTTCAGCGGCGTCGGCGGCCGCGTGACGCTGCGCGCGCGACGCGTCTCACGCAGCGCGGTCGGAACGGCGGACGGCTCCTGGGCGGTGCAGACGTTCGCCCTCGCCGACAACGAGTTCAGCGACTTCCTCGAGATCAGCGTCACCGACGAGGGCATCGGGATCTCCAAGCCGGACATGGCGAAGCTCTTCCAGGCGTTCAGCCAGATCGACAGCAGCCTGGCGCGCAAGTTCGAGGGCACCGGACTCGGCCTGGCAATGGTGAAGCAGCTGACGGAGCTGCACGGCGGCACCGTCGCGGTGGCGAGTGCGGAGGGAGAGGGTGCCCGGTTCTCCGTGTGGCTGCCGCTGCGCGTCGCGATCGCAGGAGCCGATCCGCAGCGGCTGGCCGGCCCGATGGGCCACGTCACCGAGCCGACCGCCGCCGAGCAGCGGGTCGCGCTGATCGTCGAGGACGACGACCGCGCCGCCGACCTGGTGCGCCTGCTGCTCGAAGCCGAAGGTTTCTCGGTGCTGCGCGCGAGGTCGGCGGAGGAAGCCCTCGAGGTCGCCCCGCAGCAGCCGCTGAGCCTCATCACGCTCGACGTGCAGCTGCCCGGCATGGACGGCTGGGAGTTCCTCCTGCGCATCCGGGACCTCATGTCGCTCGCCAACGTGCCCGTCGTCATCATCGCCGGCGTCGTCGACAGCAACATGGCCCTGCTCGGCGGCGCCGCGGCGTTCCTCCAGAAGCCGATCAGCCGGGCGCAGCTGCAGTCGTCGCTGGCCAACCTGGGGCTGCACGCGGTGCACGACCAGACGCGGACGGTTCTCGTCGTCGACGACGACCCGAAGGCGGTCGAGGTGATCGCGACCTTCCTCCCGACGCCGGAATACGCTGTCGTGCGCGCGTACGGCGGCGCCGAGGCGATCATCCTCGCGCAGCGGCTCAGGCCCGACCTGATCCTGCTCGACCTGATGATGCCGGACGTCAGCGGGTTCGACGTCGTCGAAGCGCTGCAGCGCAACTCGGAGACGGCACGCATACCGATCCTGGTCGTGACGGCGAAGCAGATCACCGCGGTGGACCGTGCGGCGCTCAACCACGACGCTGCCAACATCGTCCAGATCGTCGAGAAGGCCGGCTTCAACCGGCACGCGTTCATGGCCGAGGTACGACGCGCGCTGCCGACCAAGGGGAAGGACGCAGCATGGCGATGATCCTGATCATCGAGGACAACGCGGCCAACATGAAGCTCGCGTCGCTGCTCGTTCGCAATGTCGGCCACACCGTCCTGGCGGCGGTCGACGCGGAGACCGGGCTGACGCTGGCCCGCGCGGAGCACCCGGACCTCATCCTGATGGACATCCAGCTGCCTGGGATGGACGGTCTCGACGCCACCGCGGTTCTCAAGAGCGACCAGGCGACCGCGCGGATTCCGGTGATCGCCGTCACCGCGATGGCGATGAAGGACGATCAGGAGAAGAGCCGACTCGCAGGCTGTGACGCCTACATCGCCAAGCCGTTGCGCTACCAGGAGCTCTACGCCGCGATCGACCGGCTGTTGCCGGCCGCCATCGGCGGCGCGCCCGCGGGGGCCACCGCCCCCGGTGCACGATGACGACGCCGGCGACGATCCTGATCGTGGACGACGAGGTGAAGAACCGCCGCCTGCTCGAGGTGCTGCTCCAGCCTGAGGGCTACGCGACGATCTCGGCAGCTGACGGCCCGGCCGCGCTGGCCGCCGTTCTCGACAACCAGGTCGATCTGATCCTGCTCGACGTGATGATGCCCGGGATCAGCGGTTACGTCGTTGCCGAGACGCTGAAGGCGAATCCGCTCACGCGCTCCATCCCGATCATCATGCTGACCGCCCGGATCGACCGGGAGACCCGCCTGGCGGCGCTGGCGTCGGGGGTCGAGGACTTCCTCACCAAGCCGGTCGATCGCTCGGAACTCTGGCTGCGAGTGCGCAACCTGCTGCGCCTCAAGGAGTACGCCGACTACCTGGCGCACTACAGCGCCGACCTGGAGCTCAAGGTCGCGGAGCGCACGGCGGACCTCCAGCGGTTCCGGCTTGCGATGGATGCCACCGCGGACGCCATCTACCTGGTGAGTCGCACGACGATGGGCTACGTCGAGTTCAACGCAACCGCGGAGCGGATGCTCGGCTACTCGCGCGCGGAGCTCCTTGCGCTTTCGCCCGCGGCCGTCAGCGGCCTCGCGAACGCCGAGCTCGAGGCGATGTTCGAGGTGCTCATCGAAGCCGGAGAGCCGCGGGAGCTGGAGATCGACGTCCACCGCAAGGACGGATCGGTGTTCCCCGGGTTGATCCAGATGCACGCACGCCAGGTCAACGACGACTGGATCATCGTCGGCGTGCTGACCGACATCACCGAGCGGAACGCCGCTCAGGATCGGCTGCAGCATCTGGCGCACTACGACTCACTGACCGGACTGCCGAATCGTGCGCTGTTCAACGAGACGCTGCGCAAGACGACCGCCCTCGCCGAGAACAACGGCTGGACGATCGCCGTGATGTTCCTCGACATCGACAACTTCAAGAACATCAACGACACGATGGGCCATGCAGCCGGTGACGAGTTGCTCAGTCAGGTCGCCGAACGCCTCGTCCACTGCGTACGCATCCGTGACACGGTAGGCCGGCTCGGTGGCGACGAGTTTGCGCTCATCCTCGTCATCGACAAGCCGGACGGCGCGTCGTCCGTGGCCAAGGAGATCCGCCGGACGCTCCGCCAGCCGTTCCGGATCGGCAGCCAGGATGTGCTCGTCACGGCGAGCATCGGCATCACGCTCCATCCCGACGATGCCACCGATCCGGAGACGCTGATCCAGTACGCCGACACGGCCATGTACCGAGCGAAGCAGGCCGGGCGCGACACCTTCCGCTTCTTCACGGCGCAGATGAACACCGACCTCATCGCTAGGACTGGACTGGAGCGCGCGCTTCGCGAAGCCGTCGATGAGCAGCAGTTCGTGCTCCACTACCAGCCGAAGGTGCAGCTCAGCACCGGCCGTATCGTCGGAGTCGAAGCGCTCCTCCGGTGGGAGCGACCCGGTCACGGTCTGGTGCCACCGAACGACTTCATCCCCGTGCTCGAGTCGATGGGCGCTATCGCCGAGGTCGGAGGCTGGGTCATCGCCGAGGCCGCCAGGCAGATAGCGGCCTGGTCGCGCACGGACGTCGGGGCGGTGCGCATCGCCGTCAACGTCTCGGGCAGGCAGTTCGTCGAGGGGGACGTCGACGGTGACGTGGGCCGCGCCTTGCTGGCCAACGGCATCGACGCGGGGCTGCTCGAGTTGGAGCTGACCGAGACGTCGCTGATGGCCAACACCGAGCGCACCATCGCGACCTTGCACAAGCTGAAGGCGCGCGGCGTACAGCTGTCCGTCGACGACTTCGGCACCGGGTACTCGTGCCTCGCGTACCTTCGCCACTTCCCGATCGACAAGCTGAAGATCGACGTGGCATTCGTGCGGAACGTCACCGACAACGCCGACGACGCCGCGATCGCCACGACGATCATCCGGATGGCGCACAGCCTGAAGCTCGAAGTGATCGCGGAGGGCGTCGAGACCTCCGCGCAGCTGTCGTTCCTGTTCCGTCAGGGGTGCGACCAGATCCAGGGCTACCTGGTCAGCCGACCACTTCCCGCGGACGCCCTCGAAGAGCTGCTGCGCGTTGGCAGCCCATTGTCCGAGGGCAGTCGCGGAGTTGCCGCCGCCCGAACGACGCTGCTGGTGGTCGGCGCAGACCTCGCGGCGGTGTCGGCTCTGGTGCCCGTGCTCGAGCCGGACGGCTACCGCGTGTTCACCGCCGGGTCGACCGAAGAGGGCCTGGACGTCCTCGCGCGCCATCACGTCCATGTCGTCCTCTGTGACGACGGCGTGCCCGCACTGGACGGCGCTGAGTTCTTCCATCAGGTGAAGGACCTGCACCCGGGCCCGCTGCGGATCCTCCTCGCCGACGCCGACGACTCAGCCGCCGTGATCCGCGGTGTCAACCGGGGCGGGATCCACGCGTTCCTCGCGAAGCCGTGCGGCGACGATGCGCTGCGTGAGCAGCTGCGCGAGGCGTTCAAGCACTACCGGCTGATGCGCGAGATGCCCTCGATCCGCCCGCCGATCGACGTACGCCGGCGTGAGTCGTCGGTGACCACCGCCGCGCCGTCGCTCGTCCAGCTGACGAGCAGCGCCGCGCACCGAGAGTTCACGCAGCAGCACGCGGTGAAGTTCTACGACGACGACGCGGACCTCGCGGACCTCATCAGCGGCTACCTCAGCGATGGGCTCCGCGACGGCGAGACCGCGATCGTGGTGGCAACCGAGCCGCACCTTCGGGACTTCGAGGCAGCCCTGCTGGCCCGTGGCGTCGAGGTCGACTCGGTACACGCGCAGGGCCAGCTGATCACGCTCGACGCCGCCGAGATGCTCGCGCGGTTCATGACGCCGGCGGGGCCGGACGCGCGCACCTTCGGCGACGTGATCGGCGCCCTCGTGAAGACCGAGGCCGCGAAGGGGCGAGGCGTCCGCATCTACGGCGAGATGGTCGCGCTGCTGTGGGACTCACAGCAGGTAGGTGCGGCGATCGAGCTGGAGTCCATGTGGAACGACCTCAGCAGCGAGGTCGAGTTCACCTTGCTGTGCGCCTATCCAACCCTGGCGGTAACCGGCGACGGCCTGGCGGATGCGCTGAGCTCGGTCACCGAGCTCCACACCGCTGTAGTCGCGAAGGACGTACCGGCGCAGCTCACGCCGCGACCGACTCCGGCCGCAGGACCACCTTCCGCAGGAGCTGAGCGTTGAGGGCCACGACGACCGTGGACGCCGACATCAGCACGGCGCCGACCGCGGGCGGCAGGTCGATGCCGGCCCACGCCAGACCACCTGCCGCGACCGGGATCGCGGCGGCGTTGTAACCCGCGGCCCACCATAGGTTCTGGAGCGACTTGCGCCACGAGGCCCGCGCCAGCCGGATGATCGCGACGACGGCGCGAGGGTCTGAGCTGGCGAGCACGAGGCCGGCGGACTCGATCGCGACGTCGGTGCCGGCGCCGATCGCGATGCCGACGTCGGCCCGGGCCAGCGCCGGGGCGTCGTTCACGCCGTCACCGACCATCGCCACCTTGAGGCCACGCTGCTGGAGCTCCGCCACCTTGGCGTCCTTGTCCTCCGGGAGAACCTCGGCCATGACCTCGTCCACGCCGAGGTCACGCCCGACCGCGTCGGCGACCTGACGGGCGTCCCCGGTGATCATGACGACCCATTTGCCGAGGCGCTGCAGCTCGGCGACGGCAGCTCGCGCCTCCGGCCGGACCTCGTCCTCCAGCGCGAACGCGGCGATGATCCCGTCCGGATCGACGAGGTAGAGCACGGCCGCTCCCCGGGTCGCCCACTCGGCCACTTGGTCGCGGAGCTGGGCCGGTACGTCGAGGCGGCGCTCGCGGAGCAGCGCAGGGCCGCCGACGGCGTAGCGGACGCCGTCGACGACCGCCTCGACACCGCGACCCGTGATCGACCGGAACTGTGTCGCCTTGCGGACGTCGCCGAAATCGCCGGCGGCCCGGACTATCGCCCGAGCGAGCGGGTGCTCCGAGTCGGATTCGACCGCACCCGCCAGCGACAGCACGCTGCCTTCGGTCCAACCCGAGGTGGCCGCGACGCCCACGACGACGTGCTGGCCCTTCGTCAGCGTGCCGGTCTTGTCGAACAGCACGGCGTCGATCGTCCGGCTCTGCTCGAGCTGCAGCCTGCTCTTGATCAGGATGCCGTTCTGCGCGCCCTTGGCGCTGGCGATCGACGACACGAGCGGCGTGGCGAGGCCGAGCGCGTGCGGGCAGGAGATCACGAGCACGGTGACGACCCGCACCACTGCGTCGCCGCTGTCGCCGAGCGCCGTCCACACGATGAGGGTGACGATGGCCGACGCGGTGGCGACGTAGAACAGCAGCGAAGCTGCTCGGTCCGCGAGCCCCTGCGCACCGCTGCGCGCCGCCTCGGCCTCGGCGACGAGCCGGTGGATGCCGGCGAGGGCGGTGTCAGCACCGACCGCGGTGACCCGCACGCGGACCGACGAGTCGGTGGCGACGGTGCCCGCGACGACGCGGTCGCCCGCCGAGCGGGCCACCGGGCGCGACTCACCCGTGATCATCGACTCGTCGAGCTCCGCCGACCCTTCGACGATCTCCCCGTCGGCGGGTACGCGACCGCCCGACCTGACCAGCACGACGTCACCGACGCGCAGGTCGGCGAGCGGCACGGTCGACACCGAACCGTCGTCGCCTATCCGCTCCGCATCGTCGGGCAGCAGCTCGGCCAGCGCGGCGAGAGCGCCGCGGGCCTGGCCCAGCGCCCGCATCTCGAGCCAGTGGCCGAGCAGCATGATCGTGATGAGGGCGGCGAGCTCCCACCAGAAGTCCAGGTCGAACAAGTCGAGGGACGTCGCCAGCGACGCGGCGTAGGCGACGGTGATCGCCATTGCGACCAGCAGCATCATCCCGGGCTGCCTCACGCGTGCCTCGCGTGCGCCGCCGGCCAGGAACGGCCAGCCCGCCCAGAGGTAGAGCAGCGATCCGAGCACCGGGCCGACCCATTCGATCCCGGGGAAGCGCAGAGAGTAGCCGAACCAGTCCATGACCATGTGGCTCGTCGCGACGATCGGGACGGTCAGCAGCAGGCTCCACCAGAACCGGCGGCGGAAGATCGCGATGTGGTCGCCGTGGTCGGCGTGGCCGGTGTGTCCGCCATGGCGCTCCGAAGCCGCGACGGAGGCGGCGCCAGCGTGGGCGGTACGGCTGTGCGGCGCGTGGGCGGCCGTCGCGACGGCGCCGCGCTCCATGTCGTAGTGCTCGTGCTCGGCCATCTCGGTCTCCCTCTGCGGTGACTCGGTCGGCACGTTCAACCAAGTACCCCCGGGGGGTATTCCGGTCAGTCGAACCGGAACTTCACTGCGGCATGTCGGGGGCGAACTCATCGACGGACCCCGTCACCGACCGGTCCAAGCCCTCGGACACGGTCGCCCGCTCGACGGTGCGAGCCGTCCTCGTCAGCACCGCCTTGGCGCGCGCTCCGGTGTACCCGAAGGCGATCTCCTCCGGCGGCGCCTCGACCGCTGCGAGCTCGTCGTACAACGCCTGGTCCGGGTCCACGAGCACCTCGTGCTCGTCGAACACCATCATCAACGGGTCCGGGTCCCAGAGCGGGTCCTCGGGGCGGCCGAGCTGCGCGTAGATGGCCGCGGCGATCGCCTCTGCGGTCGGGCTCTCCAGGCGCAGCTCGTCGAGCCGTCGCTGGATGCACGCGTTGATCTCCCGGTTGAGGCCCGGCACGTGCTCTCGCGCGCCCGTGACGTCGACCCCCATCTCGGCCCGCTGGGACTCACCCGAGCCGCCCTCGGTGACGGTCACCCTCACGGTCAAGGAGTAGCTGCCGTCGCCAGGCTCGTTCAGCAGGACGAGGTTAGCGCCGTCGACCGTCGTGGTGATCGTCACGTCCCTGTCGGCGGACGCTCCGGGGTCGTACTGCTGCGTGAACGCATGGCCTGATGGCGACGCGAGGACCGTCCACCGCTGGTCCGCTCCGGTAGGTACCGGGCGACCGTTGATCATCCACTCGAAGCGAGGGTCGACGTAGCTCACCGCGTGCGCTGTCAACGCCGACCGCTGGCGTTGGCCGACGAGCTCGTAGCGGAACTTCTTGGTCCCGCAGTCGAAGACGTCGTACTCCCTCGTACCGCTCGACGTGACCTGCTCGGAGAGGAGCTCGGTGCCGAGGTGCTCGAGCCGCACCTGCCGAGGCACGTCCGTCTCAGCTCGCGGGCGCGTGGCGACCGTCGGGGTTCGCGGCGTGTACTGGAACCTGCCGAAGCAGTAGGTCGGCCGGAGGCTCACTCCGTCGTCGTCCATGACGTTGACGTTGTGATGCACGACGACGCGCTCGCCCACCGTCCTGGTGCTGAACCGCAGCGCAACGTCGTCCGCTCCAGGCTGGTTGGGGTCGTACACCCGCAGCTCGACATCGTCAGCACGGGCCTGGTACGCGTAAGCCAGCACCTGGTGGCACTTCCCGAGATCGAACGCGTTGAGCGACTTCACTGTGACCAGGAACATCGGCGACGGCCTCCCGGCGTCGATGTCCGCGCGGATGAGCGGCCACTCCTCGTGCACCATCACTCCAGCCCGGCCGGTGGCGCCCGCGAACCACGACGCGACGTTCTCGTCCGTGTCGGGGTACGCCGGGTTCATCAGCTTCAGCATCAGGCTGATGTTGTTCACCGAGAAGGTGGCGAACAGCCGGTCGACGAGGTACAGGAACAGCGGATCCTGCTCGCCCGGCGGCGGCTGGTCGACGTTCGGGATGACCATCCGCGACTGGAAGTAGTCCGCGGCGGCGAGAACCATGCCGCCGCACAAGCCGTTCCGAGCGTTGCCGAACTTGAGGTCGACCGCGCTCCCGCGCAGTGGCGGCACGCTGTACGGCACGTCGCCCCACCGGTTCGGGAACCGGAAGCCGTCCCGGCTCGGCAGGAACCCGGTCTCGCGCAGCTGGGAGTAGCGGAAGAAGAAGTGGACGATGGCGTCGCTGCCCTCGCCCCCGACCCGGATGGCGTGGTGCGCGGCCGTCGTGCTCTGGTGGTACGAGTTCGTCCCGACGAGCGGGTTGTTCCAGTGCAGCCCCAGGATGTCCTCGCCGCCGACGGCGTAGGTCACGCGAGCCTCGGTGCCTTCGGGCAGCAGGCCACCGTCGGACTCGGAGCGCATCGACACGGTGGTCCAGGCCGGGATCTGCTCCGGCGGGCGGGCGCGGCCGTCGCTCGACCACATACCGGTCTCGACATGGTCGCGAGCCCGCTCGAGGACGAGATTGGTCTCGTTGTGCACGAACACGTGGACGCTGCGAGTAGCCATCGGGCTCTCCTGGAGGCGTGCGAGGTGCGGAGCTGACGCGACGACCGTAGAACCGCCGGCACCGGTTGGCGAGGGTGTGGCGTGCGGCAGTCTTGATCGTCGACCGGTTGCGACGCGTGGGATCATCGCGGTCGTCGCGTCCGTCACGGCTGGGGAGGATGACTTGTGACCAGAGCCGCCGGAGGCGAGACGCTCGTCGTAGACGGGCACGAGCTGACGATCTCGAGCCCTGACAAGGTGTTCTTCTCCGAGCGCGGAGAGACCAAGGGCGACCTGATCGCGTTCTACGAGTCGGTGCGCGCGCCGCTCCTCGCCGCCATGGGCGGTCGGCCGGTGCTGCTCCAGCGCTTCCCCAACGGCGCGGACGGCACGTCGTTCTTCCAGAAGCGCGTGCCTGACTCGAAACCGCCGTGGCTGACCACCGCGGTGGTCAGCACGCCCAACGGCACGACGTCGGACGCACTCGTCGCGATGGACATCGCGCACATCGCGTGGGCCGTCAACATCGGCTGCCTCGGCTTCCACGTGTGGCCGGCGCTCGCCGACGACCAGGACCACGCCGACGAGCTGCGCATCGACCTCGACCCCACTCCTGGCGTCGACTTCGCGATGGTGCGCGAAGCCGCTCTGCTGGTACGGGACCGGCTCGCCGAGCTGGGTCTTGTCGGGTGGCCGAAGACGACCGGCAACCGCGGCATCCACATCTACCTGCGGCTCGAGCCGCGGTGGGACAGCTACCAGGTGCGCGCTGCCGCCGTTGCGCTCGCCCGCGACCTCGAGCGGCGCCACCCCGACCTGGTCACCGCCGCCTGGTGGAAGGAGGAGCGCGGGCGGCGGGTCTTCGTCGACTTCAACCAGAACGCGCCGCACAAGACGGTGTTCGGGGCGTGGTGCGTTCGCGCGCGGCCCGGTGCACAGGTCTCGACGCCGTTCCACTGGGACGAGCTCGACGAGTCGTTCCACCCCGATCGGCTCACCATGCCCGTGGTAGCCGAGCGGATCGCTCGCGACGGCGACCCGTGGACCGGGATGTACGCGCGGCCTCAGTCGATCGAGCCGCTGCTGGTGATGTACGACGACGACCTGGCGAACGGGCTGATGGACGCACCGTGGCCACCGGTCTACCCGAAGCAGCCCAACGAACCGCCGCGAGTCGCGCCGAGCCGAGCCAAGAAGGACAAGCCCGTCGACTGACGCCGCACGGCAGGGGGTCCGACAACGGTGTGGAGAGGACAGGCATGAAAGCGGTGGTCTACGACCGTTACGGCGGCCCTGAGCAGCTACGCGTCGACGACGTACCGACACCGTCGCCCGCCGCCGACCAGGTGCTGATCCGAGTCCTCGCCACGTCGATCAACCTGTCGGACTGGGAGTGCCTGCGCGGCACGCCGCTGTATGCGCGGCTGGGTGGTCTACGCGCGCCAGCGCGCCGGACGCTCGGGTCGGACGTCGCCGGAGTCGTGGAAGCAATCGGCTCGGGTGTCAGTCGCTTCGCTGTCGGCGACGAGCTGTACGGCGACAATCTGCAATTGATGGGCGGATTCGCAGAGTACGCCGTGGCTCCGGAGTCGGTCCTCGCGGCCAAGCCGGGCAGCCTGACCTTCGCCGAGGCGTCAACGATCCCACAGGCGGCCGCCATCGCACTTCAGGGAACGGCCGGGCTGGCACCCGGGCAGCGAATGCTGATCAACGGCGCTGGCGGCGGCTCGGGTTCGTTCGCCATCCAGCTGGCCAAACGCAGTGGCGTGCACGTCACGGGTGTCGACAACGCCAGGAAGCTCGACTTCATGCGGTCGCTGGGCGCCGACGACGTGCTCGACTACCGGAGCGAGGACTTCACGCGCACCGGTGAGCGGTACGACGTCGTCCTCGATCTCGTCGCGCACCGGTCGGCGCTCGCAGTCCGCCGAGCGCTGAGGCCCGGCGGCCGGTACCGCTGCGTCGGCGGGCCGGTGCCAACGCTGGTCGGGATCCTCACGGTCGGCTCTGTCATCGGCCGACTCAGTGGACGCCGCATCGGCATGCTCATGGTGCGCCAGGGTCCGGCCCACTTCACGCCGCTGGCGGCCCTCTGCGCGGCAGGCGATATCGGGATCCACGTGGACCGCACATTCGCGCTGGACGACGCGCCGGAAGCGATGCGGTACGTCGGCGAGGGACTCGCCCGCGGGAAGGTCGTGGTGACGGTCCACGGCTGACGGGCTCAGTGGCCGATGTCGTGGTCCCCGGCCGCAACCAGCCCGCTCTCGTAGGCGAACACGACGACCTGTGCGCGGTCGCGCAGCCCGAGCTTGGTGAGGACACTCGACACGTGCGACTTCACCGTCGCCGGCCCGATGAACAGCTGCTCGGCGATGTCGGCGTTGCTGGCGCCGCGGGCAACCGCGACGACGACCTCGCGCTCGCGGTCGGTGAGCCGCTCCAGCCGGCGCGCGACCCCGCGGTCCACCGGCGTCTGCTCGGCGAACCGGCCGATCAGCCGCCTGGTGATGGACGGCGCGAGCAGCGCCCCGCCGTCGGCGACGGTCCGCACGGCGATCGCCAGCTGGTCGGCGGGGATGTCCTTCAGCACGAAGCCACTCGCACCCGCGCGCAGCGCCTGGTAGACGTACTCGTCCGGGTCGAACGTCGTCAGGATCAGCACGCGTACGTCCCAGTCGGCCTCGGCCAGGATCCGCGACGTCGCCTCGAGGCCGTCCATCTCCGGCATCCTGATGTCCATCAGGATCACGTCGGGACGGTGCACCCGCGCGGCGTCGACTGCCTCGAGCCCGGTGCCGGCCTCGGCGACCACGTCGATGTCCGGGTGCATCCCGAGGACCATCGCGAAGCCGCGACGGACGAGCGCCTGGTCGTCCACGACCGCGACGCGGATGGTCACCTGGGCTCTCCTCCGATGGGCAGCTGGGCGTAGACCCGGAAGCCGCCGGCCGGGCGTGGTCCCGCCTCCAGCCGGCCACCCAACAGTAGTGCGCGCTCGCGCATCCCGACCGTCCCATGGCCCGACCCGGGAAGCGTGGTCCCGCCGCGGCCGTCGTCTGTCACCTCGATGACGATGCTCCGGCCGTCGACACCCAGGCGAACCTCGGTCCGGGCGCCCGGTCCGGCGTGCTTAAGCACGTTCGTCAGCGACTCCTGGACGATCCGGTAC
>DASQMY010000293.1:0-2762 GCA_035645255.1 Mycobacteriales bacterium | reverse complement strand
CACGACCGCACCAGCGAGCAGGCCGAGCGCGACCAGCGAGATCAGCACCGCGGCGAACGACTTCCACCGGCGACTCTTGCTGCGTCTGCGCGCGTCGTAGTCGGGCCCCAGCAGGTCGGGGTGGCCTGATGTCATTCGGTGCTCCTCCTGGCCGACCGGTCGGCGTCGAGCGCTGTCTGCAGTATGACGACCGCGGCGGCCTGATCCACCACGGCGCGACGGGCCCGGCCGCGGATTCCGCGCTCGCCCAGCGACCGCTCGGCGGCGACCGTACTGAGCCGTTCGTCGACCAGCCGCACCGGCACCGGCGCGATCAGCGCGCCGAGCCGGCCGGCGTAGTCACGCGCAAGTGCAGCAGCCGCCGCCTCGCGACCGCTGAGCGACCGGGGCAGCCCGACGACGACTTCGACGACCCGGTGCTCGGCGACCAGCTCGGCCAGCGAGTCGAGGTCACGGCCGGACTTCAGGTCCCGCGCCAGCGTGAGCAGCGGTGTCGCGAGGATGCCGTCCGGGTCGCTCACCGCGACGCCGACCCGGACGCTCCCGACGTCGACGCCGAGCCGGGGCCCGCGCACCGGCCCGGTCAAGCCGACTGCGCCACCAGCCGCGGCACGGCGGCAAAGGCCTCGCGTACGCCGGACGGGTCGCCGCCGCCGCCGATCGCCACGTCGTCCTTGCCGCCGCCGCGGCCACCGACCAGTGGCGCGAGCTCGCGGATGAGCGTGCCCGCCTTGAGGCCGCGGGCCTGGGCCTGCGGCCCGGTGGTGACGACCAGCTGGACCTTGCCGTCGCCCGGAACAGCGACCACGACGACCGCCGGCCTGGCCGGCTCCAGCCGGCCGCGGACGTCGAGCGCCAGCTTCCGCGCGTCGTCGATGCTCGTGCCGGCCGGTGTCTCGTGGGTGACCACGGCGACGCCGCCCACGTCGACCGCGCCCGCAGCGAGCCCGCCGGCGGCCTGCATGACCGCGCCGGCCTTGAGCCGCTCCAGCTCCTTCTCCGCGTCGCGGACCCGCTGCATCAGCGCCGCGACGCGGTCCGGCACCTCCTCCGGCCGCGCCTTGAGCGTCTCCCCCAGCTGACTGAGCAGCACGTGCTCGCGGGCCAGGAAGCGGAACGCGTCGACGCCGACGAGCGCCTCCACCCGGCGTACTCCCGCGCCGATGCTCGCCTCGCCCATGATCTTGACCAGACCCAGCTGGCCGGACCGCAGCGCGTGCGTGCCGCCGCAGAGCTCGCGGGCGTAGTCGCCGACCTCGACGACCCGCACCTCGTCGCCGTACTTCTCGCCGAAGAGCGCCATCGCGCCGATCCGCCGGGCCTCGTCCTGGTCGGTGACGAACGCGCGGACCTCGAGGTCGTCGACCAGGACGGCGTTGACCTCGTCCTCGACGTCGGCGAGCACACCGGCCGGCACCCCGGCCGGCGAGTGGAAGTCGAAGCGCAGACGGCCGGGAGCGTTGAGCGAGCCGGCCTGGGTCGCCGCGTCGCCCAGCGCGCCGCGGAACGCCCGGTGGATCAGGTGGGTCGCGGTGTGCGCGCGGGAGATCGCCTGCCGGCGCTGCACGTCGACGTGCGCGCCGACGTCGGCGCCGACGCGCACCTCGCCGCGCTTGACCCGCACCCGGTGCACGACCAGCGCCGGCAGCTCGGCCACCGGGTGCCGGGTGTCGAGCACCTCGACCTCGGCCATCGGGACGTCCAGCCAGCCGACGTCGCCGAGCTGCCCGCCCGCCTCGGCGTAGAACGGCGACCGGTCGAGGACGAGGTCGATCTCCTGGCCCTCGGTGGCCGCCTGCACCAGCCCGTCTGCCCCGAGCAGCCCGCGCACGGTCGCCTCGGCGTCGACGGTCTCGTAGCCGACGAAGTCGGTCGTGCCGGCTGTCTCCAGCAGCGTCCGGAACACCGACAGGTCGCGGTTGCCGATCGCCTTCTCGCGGCGGTCCTGCTTGGCGCGCTGCCGCTGCGCGGTCATCAGCTCGCGGAAGCCGGCCTCGTCGACCGTCAGGCCGGCCTGCTGCGCCATCTCGATCGTCAGGTCGACGGGGAAGCCGTAGGTGTCGTGCAGCTGGAAGGCGTCGCTCCCGGAGAACGTCGACGCGCCCGACTGCCTCGCCTGGCTCGCGACCGCCTCGAATCGTGTCGTCCCCGCGCGCAGCGTGGAGAGGAACTGCTCCTCCTCGGTAGCGGCCACGCCGACGATCCGGTCGAAGTCGGTGCCCAGCTCGGGGTAGCTCGCCCCCATCACGTCGCGCACCACACCGACGAGCTCCGGCATGACCGGCTGGTCGGCGCCGAGCGTGCGGACATGGAGTACGGCGCGGCGCAGCATCCGGCGCAGCACGTAGCCGCGGCCCTCGTTGCCCGGCACGACGCCGTCCGAGATCATCATCGTCACGGCCCGGGTGTGCTCCGCGACGACCCGCAGGCTCACGTCGCTGTCGTGCTCTGCGCCGTACCGCGCACCGGAGAGGTCGGCCGCCCGGTCCAGGATCGGCCGTAGCATGTCGATCTCGTAGAAGTTGTCGACGTCCTGCAGGAGGATCGCCATCCGCTCGACGCCCATGCCGGTGTCGATGCTCGGCTTGGGCAGCGCGCCCTTGAGGTCGTTGACGTAGTCGTAGCCCGCCCCCGGGCCGCGCAGGTACTGCATGAAGACGAGGTTCCAGACCTCGAGGTAGCGGTCCTCGTCGGCCACCGGGCCGCCCTCCGCGCCGTACGCCGGGCCGCGGTCGAAGTAGATCTCGCTGCACGGGCCGCAC
>DASQMY010000292.1:0-21414 GCA_035645255.1 Mycobacteriales bacterium | reverse complement strand
GCCTCCAACGGGATCCGGCGGTCAGACTACGCTCGCACGCATGACCTACGCCTTCTTTGTGCGGCCGCTGACGCCGGACACCTGGGCCGATCTGGAGAACGTTTTCAGCCTGCCGGGTGGATCCATCGTCCGCGGCTGCTGGTGCATGTACTACCGGCGCAGCGGCCCGGTGTCGGTGAGCGCGCGGGCGGGCGAGGACAACAAGCGGCAGCTCAGGGCGGTGGTCGACTCCGGCGTCGTACCTGGGCTGGTCGGATACGTCGACGGCGCGCCCGCCGGGTGGATCAGCCTCGGTCCGCGCGAGGACTACGCCAAGCTGCAGCGCTCGCGCATCATGAAGCCCGTCGACGAGGCGCCGGTCTGGTCGATCGTGTGCACCTACGTCGCCAAGGTGCACCGCCGGCTGGGGGTGCAGCACCGGCTGCTGGACGCGGCCATCCGCCGCGCGCGGGAGGAGGGCGTGCGGACGCTCGAGGCCTACCCGGTCGACAAGCCCGAGCGCAGCCACGACGACTTCATGTTCTTCGGCTCGCGCAGCCTGTACGAGCGGGCCGGCTTCACCGAAGTGGTCCGCAGGTCGCCCACCCGGGTCGTCATGCGCCGCAAGCTGCGCCCTCCGCGGCGGGCTGCCGGCAGCTGAGCACGCGAGCGTGCACCAGACGAGGCGGAGCGGACCGGGCCGCTACTCCCACTCGATCGTGCCGGGCGGCTTGCTCGTGACGTCGAGGACGACCCGGTTGACCTGCGGCACCTCGTTGGTGATCCGCGTCGAGATCTTCTGCAGCACGTCGAAGGGCACCCGCGACCAGTCGGCGGTCATCGCGTCCTCGCTGCTGACCGGCCGCAGCACGATCGGGTGGCCGTAGGTCCGCCCGTCACCCTGCACGCCGACCGACCGCACGTCGGCGAGAAGCACCACCGGGCACTGCCAGATCTCTCGGTCGAGCCCCGCCTTGGACAGCTCCTCGCGGGCGATCGCGTCGGCCTCCCGGAGCACCGCCAGCCGATCGGCGGTCACCGATCCGACGATCCGGATGCCGAGGCCCGGCCCGGGGAACGGCTGCCGCCAGACGATGCCCTCGGGAAGCCCGAGCTCGAGACCGACCCGGCGTACCTCGTCCTTGAACAGCGTCCGCAGCGGCTCGACCAGCTGGAACTGGAGGTCCTCCGGCAGCCCGCCGACGTTGTGGTGGCTCTTGATGCTGGCCGCCCCCTCGCCGCCGCCGGACTCGACGACGTCGGGGTAGAGCGTGCCCTGCACCAGGAACTCGACCGTCTCGCCGTGCGCCTCGCTGTCGGCGACCACCTCGCGGGCCGCCTGCTCGAATACCCGGATGAACTCGCGGCCGATGATCTTGCGCTTCTGCTCGGGGTCGGCGACGCCGGCCAGCGCGTCGAGGAACCGGTCGGTCGCCTCGACGACCTCGAGGCGTACGCCGGTCGACGCGACGAAATCCTGCTCGACCTGCTCGGCCTCGCCCTTGCGCAGCAGGCCGTGGTCGACGAAGACGCACGTCAGCCGGTCGCCGATCGCGCGCTGGACCAGAGCCGCGGCGACGGCGGAGTCGACGCCGCCGGAGAGGCCGCAGATCGCCCGCTTGCCGCCGACCTGCGAGCGGATCCGCTCGACCTGCTCGTCGACGATGTTGACCATCGTCCACGTCGGCCGGCAGCCGGCACCCTCGTACAGGAAGTGCTTGAGCACGTCCATGCCCTTGGGGCTGTGCAGCACCTCCGGGTGGAACTGCACGCCGTACAGCCGCTGGTCGTGGTTCTCGAGCACGGCGACCGGCGTGCCGTCGGTCGACGCGGTGACGGTGAAGCCGGGCGGCGCCATCGTCACGCTGTCGCCGTGGCTCATCCAGACCGGGTGCAGGTCCGGCAGGCCGGCGAGCAGCACCCCGGGCGCAGTGACGGCGAGCTCGGTCCGGCCGTACTCCCGCCACCCGGTCTGCTCGACCACTCCGCCGAGCGCCTGCGCCATCACCTGGTGGCCGTAGCAGATCCCGAGCGTCGGCACGCCGGCGCGGAAGATCGCGGCGTCGACGGCCGGCGCGTCGTCGGCGTACACCGACATGGGGCCGCCGGACAGGATGATCGCCTTGGGCCGGCGGGCCAGCATCTCCGCCACCGGCATGCGCCACGGGACGATCTCGCTGTAGACGTGGCACTCGCGCACCCGGCGGGCGATCAGCTGGGCGTACTGCGCGCCGAAGTCGACGACGAGGACGGTGTCGAAACCGCCGTCGGGGTGGGTCAAGAGCGGCCTCTTCCACGGGCGTCGCGCGGAGGGAAGACGGTCAGTCTATCGGCGGTGGCGCGGCTGCCGAACCACGACGGCCCCCGACGGTCTCGCCACCGTCGTCCGCGGCTTTCCGGGCACAACGCCGAAACCGCGATGGGGGCGGGGCGGCGTCACAACCCGCCGTGCAGCTCCACCTCGTCGTCGTACGCCGACTGCGTCGCGTGGTCCCGCAGCGTCCGGAAGATGGTGGCCACCACCGCGACGATAGGCACCGCGAGCAGGGTGCCGACGATGCCCCCGACCACCGCGCCGCCGGCCAGCGAGAGCGCCACGGCGAGCGGGTGCAGCTGGACGGCTCGGCCGAGCACGATCGGCGCGAGGACGTGACCCTCGATCTGCTGGATGAGGATGATCGCCCCGACGACGATCAGCGCCTTCACCGGGCCGACCGCCACCAGTGCGACCAGCGCCGCGACGATGCCGGCCAGCGTCGCGCCGACCAGCGGGATGAAGGCACCGAAGAAGGTCAGCGCGGCCAGCGGTACGACGAGCGGGACGCCGAGCACGGCGAGGGTGATGCCGATCAGCACGGCGTCGACCGTCGCCGTGATCGCGACGCCGCGCAGGTAGCCGCCGAGAGTCGCGAACGACTTGCGACCGGCGTCGTCGACGAGCGCTCGGCGGCGGCGCGGGAAGAGGCCGACCATGCCGGACCAGATGCGCTCGCCGTCCTTCAGCATGAAGAACAGGACGAACAGCACGAGGAACAGCCCGGCGACGACCTCGACGACGAGGTGTCCGGCGGTGACGACCCCGGAGACGATCCGCGACTGGTTCTCCTCGATGCCGCCGCGGGTCTGCTCACGGAAGCTCTGGATCTGCTCGCGCGAGAGCTCGAGCGGGCCGGTGACCAGCCAGTCCTCGATCTCCTGGATGCCCTCGGAGACCTGCCCCCCGAGCGTCTCGAACTCGTTGGCGACCGACCGGCTCAGCACGAGTGCCATGCCGACGAGGATCAGGACCGTGAACAGCAGCACGATCCCCGACGCGGCACCGTTGCCGATGCGCCTGGCGCGCAGCGCGTTGAACGGCCGGACCAGCAGCGAGGCGAGCAGCAGCGCGACGATGATGGGCAGCACGACGATCCGCAGCAGGACCAGCATCCGCAGCAGGATCACGAACGCCAGGACGATGACGATCAACCGCCACGAGTACGCCGCGAGGCTCGCGTAGGAGCGGGGCAGCCGCAGCGGCTCGATCACGGTCGGCCCCGGGTCGGCGACCGGCCCGCCAGGGGCGATCTCGACGCGGGCGCTCGACCTGCCGTCGGGTGGCGCGGCCAGCGTGTTCATGGCCGCTCGCCTGGCGGCGAGGGCACGCTTCGCGGCGCCGGCCGGCTTCGTCGCCTCGGCGGAGGTGCCCGGGTCGGCCGGCTTGCGGCCCGGCATCTTCACCATGACAGCGCCGCCGGGGCGTGCGCCGGGACCAGCGGCTGCCGGGGCGCGACCGCCGCGACGTCGGCGTACGCCGATCCGGGCGCCGGGCGCGGGTCGGGGTCGCCGTTGTTGGGCCAGAGCGCGACGGACCGCTCGGCGAGGGCGGTGATCGTGAGCGAGGGGTTGACGCCGAGGTTGGCCGGGATGGCGGACCCGTCGACGACGTGCAGGCCGGCGTAGCCGAAGACCCGGTGGTAGGGGTCGATGACGCCGGCGGCCGGCGAGTCGCCGATGACGACGCCGCCGATGATGTGCGCCGTGGTCGGCACGTTGAGGAACGCCTCGTTGACCGCGCTCCCCGGCTGGCCGCCGATCCGGGCGGCGACCCGGCGGGCGGCGTCGTTGGCGACCGGGATCCACGTGGGGTTGGGCTCGCCCGTGCCGTGCGCGGACGTCAGCCGCGCGCCGAGCAGACCGCGCTTGCGGAAGACCCGGATCGAGTTGTCCAGCGACTGCATCACCAGCACGATGACCGTCCGCTCGGACCAGCGGCGGACCGACAGCGACCTGGCGAACAGCACGGGGTGCCGCACCACCGTCGCCACCGCGCGGACCGGACGAGGCACCGCGCCACCACCGTCCACCATGATCGTGCCGAGGAGACCCATCGCGTTGTCGCCGGGGCCGTAGCGCACCGGCTCGATGTGCGTGTCCGCGTCCGGGTGGAATGACGAGGTGATGGCGATCCCCTTGGAGTAGTCGACGCTGGTGTCCCGGGCGAGTGCGCCGAGGATAGCCTCCGAGTTGGTGCGGGTGAGGTGGCCGAGGCGGGCGGACAGCAGCGGCAGCTGACCCTCCGCGCGGAGCCGGTGCAGCAGCCGCTGCGTCCCGAGCGCGCCGGCCGCGAAGACGACCTGGTCCGCGGTGAACAGCCGCCGGCCGCCCCGACCCGCGGGCGCGCCCGCGCTCACCAGGTAGCCGCCGGCGCTGCGTGGCCGCACCGTGCGCACCTCGGTGTCGGGGTGCACCTGCGCCCCGCCGCGCTCGGCCAGGTAGAGGTAGTTGAGGTCGAGGCGGTTCTTGGCGTCGTGCCGGCACCCGGTCATGCACGCGCCGCAGGAGATGCAGCCCTTGCGGTCCGGGCCCACCCCGCCGAAGTAGGGGTCGGCGACCCGCTCGCCCGGCCGGCCGAAGAACACGCCGACCGGCGTCTTGCGGAACGTGTGCGCCACGCCCATCTCGGCCGCGACGTCGCGCATCACCTCGTCGGCGGGCGAGTCGATCGGCGTCTCGACGACGCCGAGCATCCGCTTGGCCTGCGCGAAGTACGGGGCGAGCTCGCGGCGCCAGTCGGTGATCGCCCGCCACTGGCGGTCGGCGTAGAACGCGTCGGCCGGCTCGTAAAGCGTGTTGGCGTAGACCAGCGACCCGCCGCCTACGCCGGCACCGGAGAGCACGAGCGTGTCGCGGAGCATCGTGATCCGCTGGATCCCCCGGCAGCCCAGCCGCGGCGCCCAGAGGAAGCTGCGCACGTGCCAGCTCGTCTTCGGCAGCGTCTCGTTGGTGAACCGGCGGCCGGCCTCGAGGACGCCGACGCGGTAGCCCTTCTCGGTCAGCCGCAGCGCGGTCACGCTGCCGCCGAAGCCGCTGCCGACGACCAGGACGTCGTAGTGCTCCGGCGCGACGCCGCTCACTTCACCCCCGGAGTACGCCGGAGCACCCGGAGTGCTCCACTCAGCGTCCGCGCGAACGTCTCGTACGACATGCCGCCGACCGGCGCGATCGGCACCCACCGCTGCGCCGCGATCGTCTGCTGCTGCGTGAACTTCTGGATGCCGCCCGCGCCGTGCCGCCGTCCGAGCCCGCTCGCCTTGAACCCGCCCATCGGCGCGTCGACCGAGCCGTAGGCCGCGAGGTAGCCGTCGTTGACGTTGACCGTGCCGCACTCGATCCGCCGGGCGACCCGCCGGGCCCGCTGGACGTCCCGGCTCCACACGCTGGCGTTCAGGCCGTACTCGCTGTCGTTGGCCCGCGCGACCGCCTCGTCCGCGGAGTCGACCGGGTAGACCGCGACGACCGGCCCGAACGTCTCGTCGGCGTACAGCTCCATGTCGGGTGTCACGTCGGCGAGCACGGTCGGCTCGAAGAAGTACGGCCCGAGGTCGGGGCGGGCCTTGCCGCCCGCGACGAGGGTCGCGCCCTTCGCGAGCGCGTCGGTGACGTGCCGCTGCACGGTTGCGAGCTGTCGCGCGGAGAGCAGCGAGCCGACCTCGGTCCCCCAGTCGGCGCCGGGTCCGAGCGCCAGCTCGCGCGTCCGCTGGCCGAACCGGCGGACGAACTCGTCGTACGCCGGCCGCTCGACGTAGATGCGCTCCATCGAGATGCACAGCTGGCCGGCGCTGGAGAAGCAGGCCGGCAGGGCGCCGGCAACCACCAGGTCCATGTCCGCGTCGTCGAGCACGACCATGGGGTTCTTGCCGCCGAGCTCCATGGCGCAGGGGATCAGCCGCGCGCCCGCCTGTGCCGCGAGCAGCCGCCCGGTCTGCGTCGAGCCCGTGAACATCAGGAAGTCCACCGCGTCGACGATCGGCGTACCGAGGTCGGGACCGTTGCCGGTGACCACCTGCAGCAGGCCGGGCGGGAGCCCCGCCTCCTCCAGCAGCCGCGCGCCGTACAGGGCGGAGAACGACGTCTGGTGGTCGGGCTTGAGCAGCACGCCGTTGCCGGCGAGCAGTGCCGGGATCGAGTCGCCGATGGTGAGCTCGAACGGGTAGTTCCATGGCGCGATCACGCCGACCAGGCCCAGCGGCTGTCGGCGCTCCTCGACCACAGTCGCGGCGAGGAAGAGCCCTTGCCGGCGGGCCGGCCGCAGGTGCCGTTCCGCGGTGCGCGCGTAGTAGCGCGCGGCGATGGCCGGCCCCACCATCTCCTCGAACGCCGACCGCCTGGACTTGCCGGTCTCCAGCTGCAGCAGGTCGAGCAGCAGCTGCTGGTCGCGCAGGACGAGGTCGTGGAAGCGCAGGAAGACCTGCCCCCGTGCGTGCAGCGGGCGGTCCGCCCAGTCGCGCTGCGCCTCTCGCGCGGTGACCGCCGCCGCGGCGACGTCCTGCGCCGTGCACAGGGGTACGGCGCCGAGCGGCTCGCCGGTGAACACGACCGAGGCCGGATGGGTGGCCCGCTCGCCGGCGGTCGTCACCCGCGCCGCGAGGGCCTCGAGCAGTGCGGCGGTCAGCCGACCGCTGCCGAACGACCGCGCGCCGACGGTCCCTGCGACGGCTGCGCTCGTCATGCCGGCCTCCAGCGGTGTTGCGGCTGGTCAGCAGGCTAACCCGTCCGAACGCCGTTCGGCTCGCCGGGCCGGGGCTCCGCGACGCGGTGCTAGCCGGAGACGACCATCAGCTCGACCTTCTGGAACTCCTTGACGGTCGAGAAGCCGGAGCTCGCCATCGCGCGGCGCAGGCCGCCGAAGATGTTGGTGGCGCCGTCCGCAGTCGTGGCCGGGCCCACGAGCACCTCGGCGATCGACCCGAGCGTGCCGACCTCGTGCCGGGTGCCGCGCGGGAGCTCGGCATGGAAGCTCGCCATCCCCCAGTGGTGACCGCGGCCCGGCGACTCGCTGGTGCGGGCGAGCGGCGACCCGAGCATCACGGCGTCGGCGCCGCAGGCGAGCGCCTTCGCGACGTCGCCCGCCGTCCGCATGCCGCCGTCGGCGATCACGTGGACGTAGCGGCCGCCGGACTCGTCGAGGTAGTCGCGGCGCGCGGCCGCGGCGTCGGCCACCGCGGTGGCGGTCGGTACGCCGACGCCGGTGGTCGCGGCGTGGCCTGTGCCGCCGCCGACCAGCACGCCGGCGGCCCCGGTGCGCATCAGGTGCAGTGCCGTCTGGTAGTTGGCGCACCCGCCGACGATCACCGGGACGTCGAGCGCCGCGATGAACGTCTTCAGGTTGATCGGGTCGCCGCTGGTCGCGACGTGCTCGGCGGAGACGACCGTGCCGTGGATGACGAGGATGTCGACGCCGGCGTCGAGCACCGCCTTGGAGTACCGCTGCGTCCGGTGCGGCGTCAGCGAGGCCGCCGTCACGACACCGCTCGCCTTGATCTCCGCGATCCGCTTGGCGATCAGCTCCTCGCGCACCGGCTCGGCGTACAGCTGCTGCATGCGCCGGGTCGCCGTCGCCTCGTCGAGCCCGGCGATCTCCTCGAGCACCCCGTCGACGTCGTCGTACCGCGTCCAGAGCCCTTCGGCGTTGAAGACCGCGAGGCCGCCGTGCCGGCCGATCGCCGCGGCGGTCGACGGGGAGACGACGCTGTCGGTCGGGCTGGCCAGCATCGGAAGCTCGAAGCGCCAGGCGTCGAACTCCCACGCGATCGTGACGTCCTGCGGGTCGCGCGTCCGGCGGCTCGGGACGATCGCGATGTCGTCGAAGCCGTAGCCGCGGCGGGCCGTCCGGCCCTTGCCGATCTCGATCTCGGCCATCGGTGGGTCAGCGCTCCGACTGGTAGTTGGGTGCCTCGACGGTCATCTGGACGTCGTGCGGGTGGCTCTCGCGCAGCCCGGCGGCGGTGATCCGCATCAGCTGGGCGTTGTCCTGCAGGTCGCCGATCGTCTTGGCGCCGCAGTAGAACATGCCGGCCCGCAGCCCACCGACGAGCTGGTGCGCGACGGCGCCGAGCGCGCCGCGGTAGGCGACCCGCCCCTCGACGCCCTCGGGGATGAGCAGCTCGTCGGAGGTCACCGTGCCCTGGAAGTAGCGGTCCTTGGAGAACGACTGGCGGTTGCGGCTCTGCATCGCGCCGAGCGAGCCCATGCCGCGGTAGCTCTTGTACTGCTTGCCGTTGACGAACAGCAGCTCGCCAGGGCTCTCCTCGACCCCGGCCAGCAGGCTGCCGAGCATGACGGTGTCGGCGCCCGCGGCGATCGCCTTGGCGATGTCGCCGGAGTACTGGAGGCCGCCGTCCGCCATGACCGGCACGCCCGCCGCCCGCCCGGCCTGCGCGGCCTCGTGGATCGCAGTGATCTGCGGTACGCCGACGCCGGAGACCACACGCGTCGTGCAGATCGAGCCCGGCCCGACACCTACCTTGATCGCGTCGGCGCCCGCGTCGATCAGCGCCTGCGCGCCGGACCTCGTCGCGATGTTGCCGGCGATCAGGTCGACCTCGACCCGGTCGCCGCGCAGCCGGCGTACCAGGTCGGCGACCTCGCGGTTGTGCCCGTGCGCCACATCGACGACGACGAAGTCGACGCCCGCGTCGATCAGCGCGTTGGCCCGCTTGTAGGAGTCTTCCCCGACCCCGACCGCTGCGCCGACGACCAGCCGGCCGGCCGGGTCCTTGGTCGCCTGCGGGAACTCCTGCGTCTTCGCGAAGTCCTTGACCGTGATGAGCCCCCGCAGGTGCCCGCGCTCGTCGACGAGCGGCAGCTTCTCGATCTTGTGCTGCGCGAGCAGCGTCATGGCGTCCTCGCCGGACACGCCGACCGGCGCGGTGACCAGCGGCATCGGCGTCATCACGTCGCGGACCAGGCGGGTGAAGTCGCGCTCGAAGCGGATGTCGCGGTTGGTGACGATCCCGAGCAGCAGCCCGTCGGAGTCGGTGACCGGGATGCCGGAGATCCGGTAGCGGCCCATCAGCGCGTCGGCGGCCGCGATGGTGTCGTCGGCCGAGCAGGTGATCGGCGAGGTGACCATGCCGGCCTCGGACCGCTTCACCAGGTCGACCTGCTGCGCCTGGTCATCCATCGACAGGTTGCGGTGCAGCACGCCGACGCCGCCGTGGCGCGCCATCGCGATCGCCATCCGCGCCTCGGTCACGGTGTCCATCGGCGACGAGACGAGCGGCACCCGGAGCGTGATGTTGCGCGTCAGCCGGGTCGTGGTGTCGAGGTCACCGGGCTGCATGTCGGCTGCCGCGGGGACGAGCAGGACGTCGTCGAACGTCAGCCCGATGTCGGTGAACTTGGGCGGGTGGCCTGCGGTCGTCGGGTCCATGGCACCTGTTCCGGGAATGCGGAAGCCCGTGGCCACCGCGGCGGAAGGGGAAGTGCCCATCGTACCCGCGGACCGGACGCGGCCGCCGTACCCCTCGGTGTGACCTGCGCCGCGCCCGATGGGACGCGTTACGGTGTGACGGTGCAGGATGACCAGCCGATCGACCCCTTCCACGGCGACCCCGACGACCCCGCCGCGCAGCTGGATGACGACGAGGTCGTCGAGCCGCTGGCGCCCGAGGAGCGCGAGGAGATCCTCGCCGACCTGGCCGACCTCGACGTCTTCCGCACGCTGCTCGAGGTGCGTGGTGTGCGCGGGCTGGTCGTCGACTGCGACGACTGCCACGAGCCGCACTTCTTCGAGTGGGACCTGCTCCGGGGCAACCTGCGGCACCTGCTCGACCACGGAGTGACCCGGGTGCACGAGCCGGCGTTCGACCCCGACCCGGCCGAGTACGTCAGCTGGGACTACGCCCGCGGGTTCGCCGACGGGGTGCTCGAAGCATCCGAGTCCGCGGCCGACGACTGAGCGGGCCGGTCCCCATCGGCGTTCGGCCCGGGTGATGCGTCGACCGCGCGGTCTGTGGTGATCGTGGGTTCGGTCGCCGCGGTCGCCGCTTCGGTCGTCTCTTCGCCGCCGTCTTCGCTCTCGGTCGGTTCGGGTTCCGTCGCGAGTACGCCGCCCGCCGCGTCACCGGGCTTGGCGCGCCGGTGCAGCGACGCCTCCCGGGAGGACGGTGCGTCGGCCGCGTCGCCGAGTCCCCGTCGGCGTACCGAGGTCACGACGAGCGTCGCCGCGCAGAGCGCCGCGAGCAGCACGCCCAGCAGCTGCGTGCCGGTCAGGTCGAACAGCGGTCGCTCGTCGATCGAGCGGGTGAAGTCGAGCAGCACCCGCTGCAGGCCGTACCAGAGGCCCCACGCCAGCACGAGCTGGCCGGACCGGAAGCGCCACCGGCGGCGGAGCAGCATCAGCAGTCCGAAGAGCAGCAGCGCGCCCACCAGGTCGTAGAGCGCAGGGATGTGGTAGCTGCAGCCGGCGAAGAACTGAGGATCGCCCGCGTCCATCACGCACTCGCCGGTGCGCGCCGGGCTCGGCCCGAAGCCGGGCGCGAGCTCGTCGCCGGCTCGAATCGTGTAGGTGAACGGCTTCCACCACGGGTTGCCGGTGACGACGTCGCCGAGGTGGTCGCCGATGATCAGGTCGCCGATCCGCCCGAGCGCGACACCAGCCGCCATCCCGGGCGCGGCGCCGTCGAGGATCCGCCAGACGTGCACGCGGTTGCGGACCAGCGTCGGGATGGCGAACAGCGTGCCGCCGATGAACCCGCCGAAGAGCGCGAGGCCGCCCTCCCAGACCTGAAGGATGGACAGCAGCGACTCGGCGAAGCCCTCGCCGCCGAAGTACTGGTCTGGGTGGCTGATCACGTAGTCGGCGCGGGCCCCGAGGATCGAGCCGAGGGCGGTCCAGGTGAGCGCGTTGACGACGATCTCCGGGTCGAGATCCCGGCGCTTCACCTCGCGGAGCAGGATCGTCGCCCCGAGCAGGAACCCCAGCGCGGTGAACAGGCCGTGCGGCGGGATCACGCCGAAGAACCTCTGGATCAGCGGGAACGTCAGCGCGAGGGTCACGCAGTCAGCCTAGCCGCGCCCGCCGCCGTACCGGACACGGCGTCACGGACGGGTCGCGACTTCCGGGCCGCCGGCGGTCGGCGTACCCCTCGGACGGTATGGAACGGGCGGCTTGGCCAGCCGCGCAGCTCCGCGCCCGGCGCACGAGTCAGATCCTGAGGCGGCCGGTGGAGGGCAGGAACCGCTGTCGCTCACCGGTAGCCGGGGACGTGCCGACGCACCTCGCCGTCCACCGGCACGGTTGCGCCGAGCGAGCACAGCACGCCGACGAGACCGGCCGCGACGCGCTGGACGAGCAGGTGGCGCGGCGGGATCGCCAGCCTGCGCTGGGTTCTGGAGACTGCACTGAGCGGGTCAGACGCCCGCCGCGTCTGCTCCTGCATCCACGCGCGGGCGAACCGGTACTCCGGCTGCCGCAGGGACTCGGCGTACGGGTCCAGCAGGTCGAGGAGCGCGGGAGCAGACACCTTCCCGGCGGGGATCAGGCCCGCGGACGAGGCGACTGCATGAAGCGAGGCGGCGTCACGGTCGCGCGCGGCGGCCAGCAGCGGGCCGAGCCGGGTCGGCCACCCTCTCGGCATGGACTCGACCGAGCCGAAGTCGAGCACGCCCAGCCGCCCGTCCGGCAGCAGTCGGAAGTTGCCGGGGTGCGGGTCGCCGTGCAGGCGGCCGACCCGACCGGGGCTGGAGACGAGCAGCCGCACGAGCAGCAGCCCGGCATGGTCGCGCTCATCCTGCGACCCGTCCACGATGACGCGTGAGAGCGGCGTACCGTCGACCCACCCGCTCACCAGGACTGCATCGCCGACGGCGACGACGTCCGGGACACAGATGTCCGGGTCGTCGAGGTAGGCACGCGCGAAGGCGCGCTGCGCCTCGGCCTCGCGGCGGTAATCGACCTCGTCCGCCAGGCGCGCGCGCAGCTCGGCGAAGAGCCGCTTCGCGTCCATTCCGGGCACCGCGGCGCGCACGATCGGGAGGAGCTTGTCGAGCATCCCCATGTCCGCGACCAGCGCCTCACCGGCGCCGGGGTACTGGACCTTCACAGCGACCGGCACACCGTCGTTCGTGACGGCACGGTGGACCTGGCCGATGCTCGCGGCCGCCACGGCGCGGTCGTCGAAGTCACGGAACGTGCGCCGCCACGCCGGCCCGAGCGACCGCTCGAGCTGCGCGTGGACGAGCCGGGCTGGCATCGGCGGAGCCGCCTCCTGCAGCCGCACGAGCGCCTCGCGGTACGGCCCGGCGAGCTCCTCGGGCAGCGCCGCCTCCATTGCGGACAGCGCCTGGCCCACCTTCATCGCGCCGCCCTTCAGCTCGCCCAGCGTCGCGAACAGCTGCTCAGCGGTGCGCTGCTGGACCTGGGCGGCGACGGCTCCTGCAGGCTTGCCGCCCAGGCGCTTCCCCAGCCCGACAGCCGAGCGTCCGACGTGACCGGCGGGCAATGCGGCGAGGCGCGCGGCGCGGACCAGTCGGCGCCTCGGCGGCTTGCGGTCGTGGTCGTCCGGACGGCCAGCCATCGCGACCCCTCGTCGTCGGCGGTGGGCGCTCGCGACGGACCGCCGAGCGTCACCGTACGCCGGGCGGAGCCGCCCGACGGGGCAACGGAGGTAAAGGAGCGGCGAAGCAGGGAGAAGCGGAGCGAGCCAAGTCGGCTACGTGACGAACCCGCGGCGGAAGCCGAGGGCGACGGCCTGGGCGCGGTCGCCGACGCCGAGCTTGCGGAACAGCCGGCGGGCGTGGGTCTTGACGGTGTCCTCGGACAGGTAGAGCTCCCGGCCGATCTCGGCGTTGCTCATGCCCTGGCTCATGCCGCGCAGGACCTGCAGCTCGCGCTGGGTCAGCTGGAGCGCCGCCGACGCGGCGGCCTTCTCGTTCTGCCGCTCGACGAGCGCGCGGCGCACCGACGGCTCGAAGAGCTCCGCGCCGGACAGCGCGGTCACGACCGCGGCGCACAGCTCCTCGTGCGACACGTCCTTGAGCAGGTAGCCGCGCGCGCCGTTGGCGACGGCGGTGGCGACGCTGTCGCGGTCGTCCTGCGCGGTCAGCATGATCACCCGGGCCTCGGGATGCGCGACGCAGAGCTGGCGGGTGGCCTCGAGGCCGCCGACGCCCGGCATCTGCACGTCCATGAGCACCAGGTCGGGCAGCTCGGCGGCGTAGCGGGCGAGCGCCTCTTCGCCGCTGGCGGCGGTCACGACGCGGTGGACCCCCGGCACGGCGGAGACGAACTGCCGCAGCCCTTCGCGCACGATCCGGTGATCGTCGCAGATGAGAACGGTCGTCACTGCTGCACCACTTCCTCAGGTCCCCCATCGGTCATCGGGACGCGCGCGCGCAGGTACGCGCCGCCACCCCGCTTGCCCCGGAGGCGGACGTCGCCGCCGAGCAGCGTGACCCACTCCCGCCACCGGGCGAGGCCCGGCGGTACCTCGACGAGCTGACCGACGCCGTCGTCGGTCACCGTGACGACGAGCATCTCGCCGGCGACGTCGGCGGTGACTGTCGCGGAGGTGGCCGCGCGGTCGCGAACGCTCGTCCGCAGCATCTCCTGCACCAGCCGGAACGCCGAGCTGGCGACGACGGGGGGCAGGGTGAGCGGGAGGGCGTCGACCATGAGCTCGACTCGCAGCCCGATCGACTCCGCGAGCTGACGCCCGAGCGCGTCCAGGGCGCCGGCGAGGTCCTGGCCGTCGGCCGCGTGCGGCCGGATCTGCCAGAGCGCGCGGCGCGCGTCGACGAGACCGTCCTGCACGCCGCGGCGGGCGTCGTCCAGGCTGCCGTCGTGGACCGCGATGCCGGCGATGTCCGCGACGTACCGCGCGGCCACGAGGGACTGGAGCGCCCCGTCGTGGAGCGCCCCGGCGAGCTCGGCGCGGTCCCGCTCGGCTTCCTCGATGAAGTGGGCCACCAGGCGCCGGCGGTCGACCGAGGCGCTGGACAGCCGGGCCCGCAGGGTCAGGTTCGCGCAGGCCAGCGCCAGCATGTCGGCGACCACCGCGGCGCACTGCTCGTGCGCCACGGCCAACGGTCCGGTCGAGACGAGCGCCAGCGACCCGACGACGTCGTCACCGTACCTGAGCGGGAGCGTCAGCCGCACCGGTGCGGTGTCGTCGGGCGAGCCTTCGCCGCGCGACGCCGTGCTGCCGCGGAGCGCTTCGATCACCGGCACCGCGCCGGGCAGCGCGGGCCGCAGCACGACCGAGTCGGCCCCGGTGACTCTGCTGAGGATCTCCACGACCTCGCGCAGGGCGCCCACGGTGTCCGCTCGCGACGAGACCAGCAGCTGGGCAGCGTGCAGCAGCGCTGCAACGTCACCCAGGCTCGTCTCGCGAGCAGCAGTCGTCATCCGGCCCTCCCGGTCCAAGTGGTTCATCGGCCGGAAGGGGGCAGTTCGTTAAGCCCCGGCGCGAACTAAATGCTCAGCCCTCGAGCAGCGCCGCCAGGTCCGGCCTGGCCAGCCAGGTGTCCCGCAGGTCGGCGGGCAGGTTGCCGGCGATCGTGAGTACGGCGGACCGTGCGGCACCGAGGCTGGCGGCACCCTCGACCTCGTCCTCGTCCATCACCAGCGCGCCGAGCAGCGCCCGCGACGGCCAGACGAGCGGCAGCGCGCCCAGGCCCTCCGCGAGCGTCGCCGCCCGGCGCAGCGACTGCGGGCCCGCTTCCATGCCGAGCTGGAGCTGTGCGACGCCGAGGAACAGCAGGCTCTTGGCCACGTGCCGCGGGGCGCGCGCCCGCTCGGCTCGCTCGACCGCGGAGTCGGCCGCGTCCAGCGCGCCGTCGGTGTCCTCGTCGAGCAGCGCGATCTCGGTGCGCACCCAGTCGTAGCGGACGCGCTGGCGCCACCACTCCGTCGGCCGCTCGGGCAGCAGCAGCGCGGCGGCGTCCGAGTGCTCGTGCGCGGTCGCGGACTCGCCCAACCCGACCGCGTCGGCGGCCAGCCCGATCCGGCAGGCGAACGCCGGTTCGCCGGTGCCGTCGGTCAGCGCCAGCCCGCGCTCGTCCATCGTCCGGGCGACGGTGTGCATGCCAAGCTGCCGGTAGACGCTCCCGAGCGTCGCGCCCGCCAGCGCGCCGAACAGCCGATTCTCCGGCGGGGGGGCGGGCTGCTCGCCGGTCTCCAGGAGCGGCCGCAGCACCTCGATCGCGTGCCCGTAGCGGCCGGCCGCGTTGAGCGAGAGGCCGAGCAGCCAGGACGCCGCCGTCGCCTCGGCCGTCCGGCCGCTGTCGCGGGCGACGCCGACCGCCTGCTCCAGCGCCTGCACGGCCTGGGCGGGCGGTCCGTGGAAGGCGGCCCGCTCGCCGATCGCGAGCAGCTGCCCCAGGTCGAGCTCCGCCACGCGCCCTCCAGGGTTCGATCGCCGACCGCTGCGGCAGGATAGCGGCCGGTGACCGGCATCGCGATCACTTCGGGCGAGCCGCCGCGCGCATGAACCGGAGGATCGCGGGCATCGAACACAGTCCATGGAACCCTGCACCACCGCGTCGGCGTTGTTCGAACGACCCGCCGACTCGTACTGTTCGGCCCTGCGACCCCTGAACCCGGTCCAACCCGAGGACGTGAACCGATGACCGACGTCAGCCGACTTCCGGCACCCGTCGCCGCGCACTGGGAGTGGCAGCTCCTGGGCCTCTGCCGCGGCGCCGACGCCTCCACCTTCTTCCTGCCGGAGGGCGAACGCGGCCCGCGCAAGGCGCGCCGCGAGCGCGCGGCGAAGGAGATCTGCCGCCAGTGCCCCGTCATCGACCACTGCCGTGAGTTCGCGATCGCCACGCGCGAGCCGTACGGCGTGTGGGGCGGCATGACGCCGGAGGAGCGCGAGGAGCTCATCCGGCACCGCAGCCGCCCGATGACCGAGGCCGTCGCCGGATAGCCCACGGGGCAAGCAGGCGGCGCTGGCCACGTCCCAGCGCGGCCGGATTCACTCGCTTGCCCTCGGGAGACTAAGTGTGTGCCATGGCAGCACGTCCACGTCGGCAAGCAGCAGCCGGACCCGACGGGGCCGGCGGTAGGGCGTACCGCCGGGTCCGGCCGAACCTCAGAACTACAGCGCGCCGCGCTGCCAGGGCCCCCAGATCGCGAAGCTCATGCTGCTCGACGAGGCCTGGATGTTGACGAACAGCGTCCGGCCGTTCGGCGCGAACGTCGCCCCGGCGAACTCCTCGCCCTCCTTGCCGGCGATGGCGTTCTTGGCGAAGTCGAACCGGAAGCCGTCCCGGGTCAGGCCGCGCAGGTAGTTGTCGACCGAGCCGTCCTCGCACAGCAGGATTGAGCCCCGCGGCGAGATCGTGAGGTTGTCCGGCAGGTCGAGCAGCGCCTTGCTCGGCGACTCGTAGACCATGGTGAGCGTCTCGCGCTTGGGGTCGTAGGCCCACACCTGACCGTAGCCGTCACCGAAGCCAGCCGGCGGGTTCTGACCGGGCGGCGGCACCGCCGCCCCGCCCTGGGTCGACGTGAAGTAGTGCTTCCCCCGGCTGTAGATGACGCCCTCGAGGCGGCTGAACCACGCGGCCCCCTGTGCCCGGCCCTGGTTGCCGACAGCGACGATCGCCTGGTCGTTGGTCGTGCCGGCGGGCATCGTCGGGTCGGGGTCGGCGATCCGGACCCACTCGGTCCGGAACGTCGTGCCGTTGGCGAAGTGTCCGGACAGGTCGGCGTTGTCCACCCCCTTGACCTTGAGCATCCACAGCCTCCCGCCGTCCACTATCCGCTTGGCGCGACGCGGGTCCACCGGGGCGTCATACCGGTAGAAGCCGGACGGGAAGTTGAAGTTGTCCTCGGTCTCGTAGAGTGCCCCGGTCCGCGGGTCGAGCGAGACGGACTCATGCGCGAACCGGCCAGCCGACCGGATCGGGACGCGGCGGGACACCTGACTCGGGCCCTCCCACGCCGGCACCTCGTAGATGTAGCCGTGCGGCTGGGTGAGCGCCGTGTTGGGCGTTCCGGTGAAGTCGGGGCCGACGTCCGGCCCGTTGACGGTCTCCTCGGCAGTGACCCAGCTGCCCCACGGCATCTCGCCACCGGAGCAGTTCATCTGGGTGCCGCTGCAGCTCACCCAGGTCACCGCGCCCGTGCCGTCGCGGTTGACCTCGACGGTCGTTGTCCCGCCCTGGGCTGCGCTGTCGTACGGCGCGACGTGCGGCAGCGGTGTGCCGGGGCCGTTGACCTCGTGGTTGCGGACCAGCCGCACCCGGCCGCGCCGCGCCTGGAACGCCTCCATGCCGTCCTGCCGGTTGGGCACCACCCCGCCGCCGACCAGCTGGTCGACGAGGCCGACGGAGAACGAGCGGTACTGGAAGCCGGCGGGCAGGTGCAGCCGCACGGCACCGTCGCGCAGGTCGGTGACGGGGCGGAGCGCTCCGTAGCCGGCGCGCCGTACGGACGGCCCCTGCGGGCCGGCGGCATGTGCGCCCTGCGCGAGAAGGCCTTCGAAGGGACCTGCCGCCGCGAGACCGCCGGTGACGGCGGCTCCGCGCAGGAAAGTACGTCGGTTCAGTTCGGTCACGTGATCCTCCATGATCAACGTTCAGGCGCACGGCGCAGGAGTGTCGGCCGGCGGCCTGGGTGTGCCGACAGTAACAACCGCGTCGGTGCCCGCGAAGGTGCCAATCCTGTACGTGTCGTCACTGAACGCGACGGCGCTCGGCGAAGGGTCGCGCTTCTCCGCCCGTGCCCGATCCCGGCAGCACCGCCCGTGCTCGGATCAAGGAGACCGGCACTCCAGCCGATGGCTCAGTAACTGCCCGCCGCACCCCAGGGAGCCCGCGTGACCGCCTCGACCGTGCTCGCCGACGCCCGGCCGCAGGAGGGCAGGGACGCGCTGACCGCGGCTGCCCAGCGGATCGTCACGAACGTCGAAACCGTCGTCCACGGCCGGTCGAGCGCAGTGCATCTCGTCGCGTGCGCGCTGCTCGCCGGCGGCCATGCGCTGATCGAGGACGTCCCCGGCAGCGGCAAGACCACGCTCGCCCGCGCGTTCGCCCGGTCACTGGGCGGCACGTTCAGCCGCGTGCAGGCGACCGCCGACCTGCTGCCGGCCGACATCACCGGCTCGGGGGTGTGGGACCCCGACACCAGGACCTTCCGCTTCGTGCCGGGCCCGCTCTTCGCGCACGTCGTGCTCGTCGACGAGCTCAACCGGACGTCGCCGCGGACGCAGTCGGCGTTCCTGGAGGCGATGGACGAGGGTGCGGTCACGATCGACGGGCAGCGCCACGCGCTGCCCGACCCCTTCTGCGTCATCGCCACCCAGAACCCGCTCGAGCAGCACGGCACCTACCCGCTGCCGGAGGGCCAGCTCGACCGGTTCGCCGTCTGCCTGCAGCTGGGCGGCCTCGACCAGCGGTCCGAGCGGCTCGTCGTCCGGGAGCAGCTGCTCCGGGCGACGGTCGACGACCTGACCGCCGTCGTCGACCCTCTGCAGCTCCAGGCGCTGCGGAGCGCGGTCCGGACGACGTACGTCGCGGACGCGGTGCTCGACCATGCGCTGCAGATCGTCCGCGCCACCCGCGAGGACTCCCGGCTGGTGCTCGGCGCGAGCTCACGAGCGGCCATCACGCTGGTCCGGTGCGCCCAGGCGCGGGCGCTGCTGGTCGGCCGCAGCTATGTCGTGCCGGACGACACCAAGGCGCTCGCCCCGTCCGTGCTCGGCCACCGGCTGGTGCTCGCCGACGGCAGCTCAGGGTCGCGCCGGGCCGAGGAGGTCGTCGTCGACCTCGTCGGCCGGATCCCCGTGCCAGTCCAGGGATGACTCGCTTCGGCCGGTGGCGCACCACCCGGCTGGGAGCGCTGCCGCTCGCCGCCGCGGTCGGCCTGCTCCTGCTCTCGGTGCTGACCGGCAGCAGCTGGCTGCTCCTGCTCGCCGGGGCGTCGCTCGGTCTGTCCGGGGCTGCCTTCGTCCTGCGCCCGAACGTCGCCGGCATCACCTGCACCGTCACCGGCCCGGCCCGGACCGCTGTCGGCGAGGCAGTCACGCACCTGGTGCACGTGCACAACACGGGCGGCCGTACGACGTCCCGTGCGCAGGTCACGCTGACGCTGGCCGGGTTCGCGGACGCGGTGTTGACCGTCGACGCGCTGCTCCCCGGCGGCGCCGCTTCGGTCGCGGTCACTCGCCCGGCGGCCAGCCGCGGGATCGCGCGGCACGCCATGGCCGAGGCGGTCAGCTCGACGCCGTTCGGCCTACTGCAGGCACGGACGGTCTCGCTGGTGCCGCACCCGGTGCTCGTGCACCCGCAGCCGGTGCGCCCGCGCCGGGTGCCCGTCGGCGGCGCGATCGGAGCCGCCGACGCGAACGCCGTCGTCACCCGGGCCGGACCCGACCTGCACGGCATCCGCGAGTGGCGCACCGGAGACAGCCGGCGCGACGTGCACTGGCGCAGCTCGGCCCGCCGCGGGCGGCTCGTCGTCGTCGAGCGCGAGGAGCCGCAACAGCGCGCCCTCACCATGCTGATTGCCGGTACGCCGGCCGCCGACGACTGGGAGCGGCTGCTCGCCGTGGCGGCGGCGACGGCCGCTGCCGTGGCCCGGTCCGGCCGAGATGTCGCGCTCCTCGCCACGCACGACGGCGTCGCCCGGTTGACGACCGGTCGGCCGGTGGACGTGCTCGACTGGTTCGCCGGCCTCGGCGTGGTCGAGGTGCCCCGCGCTGACGAGGTGCAGCGGGCGTTCGACGCCGCCGGACGCGGCGGAGACGTCGTCGTCGCGGTGTCCGAGGCGCTCCCCGCCGACTGGTGGGCGTGGCTGCAGTCGGGCGCGGCCGCGCAGCGGGTCGCGGTCCACCGGCTCACGGCAGCATCCGCATGACGGACGACACCCGCACCTGGATCGCGCTGCGCGTCGCGGTGCTCGTCACCGGCTGCGCCGGGCTGCTGGCGCTCACCCGCGGCTCGCTGTCGACGCCGGCGACCGCCGGTGCGCTCGTCCTCGCGGCGGCCGCGTCGTACGCGAGCCACGCCGCCCGGAACGCAGGCGAGCGGGCGGCGCTGCGCGGCACGAGCCTCGGGGTCGCGGCCGTGTCCGTCGTCGCCACGGTCGTGGTCCGCGTCGACGGTGGCGGCGGGCTCAGTCCGATCGAGGCCGGCGCCGCGCAGCTCAAGGTGCTGCTCGCCGGCGTCTTCCTGGCCCAGTGCTGCGCTCTGGTCAGGCGCCGTGACCTGCTCGTCGGCGTCGGCATCGCGGTCGCGATGACCGTGCTCCCCGCCGGTGCCGACCCGGGTCCTTCGCTCGCCGGCCCCATGCTGCTGTGCTGGGTCGGGGCGGTCACCGCCCTGGTGCTCGCGCACCGCCTCGACGTCGAGCCAGGCACTCCGGTCGCGGTCACCCTGCGCGGGGCAGCCGGCCGGAACGGCGGACGCGCGGCGCCGCCGCTCGCCGCCAGCGTGGGCCTCGCGGTCGCGGTCGGCCTCGTCGCCTTCCTGCTACTCCCCCGCTCCGCAGGCCGGCTCCCGAGCAGCGACCCGCAGTCGGGGAGCGGCGGCGGCACCGCCGACCGCGGCCGGCGCAGCGCAGCGTCGTACGGCGGCGGCGCCATGAACCTGAACGCGCGCGGTGCGCTCGGCGGGGAGCCGGTGCTGGCGGTCCCCCTGGACAGCCCTTCGCTGTGGCGCGGCGGCGTGCTCGACGCGTACGACGGGACGACGTGGCGGCCGACGGTCCGGCCGCCGGACGCGGTGCGCAGCGGAGACGCCGTGCTGGTGTCGCCGGACCACGAGTCGGCGGGGCTGCCTGGCCGCGCGCTGCGGACCGACCGGGTGGACCTGCTCGGCGGGCTGGGCGACTTCCGGATCGTCGCGCCCGGTGCGCCGGTCTCGATCGCGACGGACGCCGCAAGTGGAGGCATCGCCCTGAGCCAGTTCGGGCTGGTGGTGCCGCGCGGCATCGGCGGCTACACCGTCGTGTCCTCGTCGACCGACCCGGGCGGCCTGCCCACTGACCCGGCCGCGGGGGACGACGTCGCGGACACCTGGATAGCGCTGCCGGCCGACCTGCCAGCCCGCGTCCGCGAGCTCGCGCTCGCGGTCGCCGCACCGGCCGGCGGCGACCGCGCCGCGACAGTCGCCGCGATCGAGCAGTACCTGGAGACCGGCTACCGCTACCAGCTGGACTCCCCC
>DASQMY010000291.1:0-4987 GCA_035645255.1 Mycobacteriales bacterium | reverse complement strand
ACGCTGATCATCTGCGACGAGGGCTCCTCGGTGCACTACGTCGAGGGCTGCACCGCGCCGGTCTACTCGTCCGACTCGCTGCACTCCGCGGTCGTCGAGATCATCGTGAAGAAGAACGCGCACTGCCGCTACACGACCATCCAGAACTGGTCCAACAACGTCTACAACCTGGTGACCAAGCGGACGTCGGTCGAGGCCGGCGGCCGGATGGAGTGGATCGACGGCAACATCGGCTCCAAGGTCACGATGAAGTACCCCGCCTGCTACCTGCTCGGCGAGCACGCCTACGGCGAGACGCTGTCGGTCGCGTTCGCCGGCGAGGGCCAGCACCAGGACGCCGGCGCCAAGATGGTCCACGCGGCTCCCAACACGAGCAGCCAGATCATCAGCAAGTCGGTGGCGCGCGGCGGCGGCCGGACGTCGTACCGCGGCCTGGTGCAGATCCAGGAGGGCGCGCACGGCTCGAAGTCGACGGTGAAGTGCGACGCGCTGCTCGTCGACGACATCAGCCGCTCGGACACCTACCCCTACGTCGACGTCCGCGAGGACGACAGCTCGATCGGGCACGAGGCGACGGTCAGCAAGATCGGCGCGGACCAGCTGTTCTACCTGATGAGCCGCGGCATCGGCGAGGACGAGGCGATGGCGATGGTCGTCCGGGGCTTCGTCGAGCCGATCGCGCGTGAGCTGCCGATGGAGTACGCGCTCGAGCTCAACCGGCTGATCGAGCTGCAGATGGAAGGGGCCGTGGGCTGACCCATGGCTGACCAGACGACTCTCGGCGCCACCACGGCCGCCGGCATCTCGGTCGCCGAGCCGGGTGCCACGGACCGGCTGGCCGGACCGGGCACCGGGCGGGCCACCAGCCCGCCCGGCGACGTGCGTGCGCAGCGGGTCCGCTCGAGCGACCCCGACGCCTTCGGGCGGCCGACCGGCCGCGAGGAGGAGTGGCGGTTCACCCCCCTGCGCCGCCTCGGCGGTCTGCTCGACGGCGCGCCCTCGGACGCCCAGCTGAGCTGGAAGCACGAGCTGCCGGGCGGCGTCGAGGTCGTGACGCTGTCGGCCGGGGACGTGGCGGCCGCCGAGCTGCCCAGGCCGGCCGACTACCTCGCGGCTGTCGCGCTGCGCGAGTCCGGCGGTGCGGTCGTGGTCCGCGTGCCGCGCGGCGCGTCGTACGACGAGCCGTTGGTGCTCCGGCTGCACGGCACCGGGGACGACGCCCCGGTGTGGGGGCACGTCGTGCTCGACATCGGCGCGCAGGCGCAGGCGACGGTGGTCCTCGAGCACACCGGCAGCGCGCGCTACGCCGCGGTCGTCTCGGTGGTCGTCGGCGACGCTGCGGTGCTCGACCTGGTGTCGGCCCAGCTCTGGGACGACGACGCGGTGCACGTCGCGCACCACGCGATCCGCCTCGGCCGCGACGCGCAGCTGCGGTCGGCGCAGGTCAGCATGGGGGGCGACCTGGTCCGGATCACCGAGACGGTCGACATGCCGGCCACCGGCGCCGACGCGCAGCTGTCCGGCCTGCTGTTCGCCGACGCCGGCCAGCACCTCGAGCACCGGCTGTTCGTCGACCACCAGCAGCCGCACTGCAAGAGCCGGGTCAACTACAAGGCCGCGCTGCAGGGTGAGGGCGCCCACAGCGTCTGGGTCGGCGACGTGCTGATCGGCAAGCACGCGGTCGGCACCGACACCTACGAGATCAACCGCAACCTCGTCCTCACCGACGGCGCGCGAGCCGACTCGGTCCCCAACCTGGAGATCGAGACCGGCGAGATCACCGGTGCAGGCCACGCCAGCGCGACCGGCCGGTTCGACGACCTGCAGCTCTTCTACCTGATGGCCAGGGGCATCCCGGCCGACGAGGCGCGCCGGCTCGTCGTACGCGGCTTCTTCGCCGAGATCATCGGCCAGATCACGGTGACCGACCTGCGCGACCGGCTGCTCGCGGCGGTCGACGCCGAGCTCGAGCGGTCCGTGATCTGACGTGGCGCAGACCTGGCACCGTGCGTGCGCCGTGATCGACGTGCCCGAGCAGGGCGCGCTGCACGTCGACATCGCCGGCCTGCCGATCTGCGTCGTCCGCAGCGAGGGCTCGGTCTACGCGATCTACGACGTCTGCTCGCACGCCGACGTCCCGCTCTCCGAGGGCGACGTCGAGGACACGACGATCGAGTGCTGGCTGCACGGGTCGGCGTTCGACCTGCAGACCGGCCGCCCCACCAGCCTGCCGGCCACCCAGCCGGTGCCCGTCTATCCCGTCAAGCAGGACGGCGACGACATCCTCGTCGCCATCGAGGAGTAGCAGAAGCATGGCAAAGCTCGAGATCACCGACCTGTCGGTCAACGTCGAGGACACCGAGATCCTCCGCGGCGTCAGCCTGACGATCCAGTCCGGCGAGACGCACGCGATCATGGGTCCCAACGGCTCCGGCAAGTCGACGCTCGCCTACGCCGTCGCCGGCCACCCCAAGTACACCGTCACCGGCGGCACGGTCACCCTCGACGGCGCCGACGTCCTCGACATGAGCGTGGACGAGCGGGCCCGCGCGGGCGTGTTCCTCGCGATGCAGTACCCCGTCGAGGTCCCCGGCGTCTCGGTCTCCAACTTCCTCCGTACGTCGGCGACCGCGGTCCGCGGCGAGGCGCCGAAGCTCCGCCTCTGGGTCAAGGAGCTCAAGGAGACGATGAAGCGGCTCGAGATGGACCCGGTGTTCGCCGAGCGCAGCGTCAACGAGGGCTTCTCCGGCGGCGAGAAGAAGCGGCACGAGATCCTGCAGCTCGAGCTGCTGAAGCCGAAGATCGCGATCCTCGACGAGACGGACTCCGGCCTCGACGTCGACGCGCTCCGCGTGGTGTCGGAGGGCGTCAACCGCGTCGCCGCCGAGCACCGGACCGGGGTGCTGCTGATCACCCACTACACGCGGATCCTGCGCTACATCCAGCCGCAGTTCGTGCACGTGATGTTCGACGGCCGCATCGTCGAGGAGGGCGGGCCCGAGCTCGCGCAGATCCTCGAGGACAAGGGCTACGAGCACCTGCGCCCGGCAGCGACCCAGGCCTGAGGAAACCCATGACGACGTTCGACGTCGCGGCGGTCCGCAAGGACTTCCCGATCCTGCAGCGCGAGATCAACGGGCACCCGCTGGTCTACCTCGACAGTGCGGCGACCTCGCAGAAGCCGCAGGCTGTCATCGACACCCTGACCGACTACTACGAGCAGCACAACGCCAACGTGCACCGCGGGATCTACGTCCTCGCCGAGGAGGCGACGGCGCTGTACGAGGGCGCGCGTACCAAGGTGGCCGCGTTCATCGGTGCGGCCGACCGGCGCGAGGTCGTCTTCACCAAGAACGCCAGCGAGGCGGTCAACCTGGTCGCCCGCTCGCTCGGTGACGCGCCGCGCGGGTCGCGGCTGCACATCGGCGAGGGCGACGAGATCGTGATCACGGAGATGGACCACCACTCCAACATCGTGCCGTGGCAGCTGCTCGCGCAGCGCACCGGCGCGACGCTTCGTGCACTCCGGCTGACCGACGAGGGCCTGATCGACCTCTCGGCGCTCGACGACGTCATCAACGCGCGCACCAAGGTCGTCGCGGTGGTGCACCAGAGCAACGTCCTCGGCACGGTCAACCCGGTCGACCGGCTCGTCGCGCGGGCGCACGAGGTGGGGGCGCTGATCCTGCTGGACGGCGCGCAGGCGGTGCCGCACCTGCCGGTGGACGTGCAGGCGATCGGCGCCGACTTCTACGTCTTCACCGGCCACAAGATGCTCGGCCCGACCGGCATCGGCTGCCTGCACGCGCGGCTCGACCTGCTCGAGGAGATGCCGCCGTTCCTCGGTGGCGGCGAGATGATCGCCGAGGTGACGCTCGAGTCGTCGACCTACGCCGCGGTGCCGGCGAAGTTCGAGGCGGGTACGCCGATGATCGCCCAGGCCGCCGGTCTCGGCGCGGCGGTCGACTACCTCAGCGCCATCGGCATCGACGCGATCCACGCCCACGAGCAGGACCTCACGGCCTACGCGCTCGAGCGGCTGTCCGGCGTACGCGGGGTCCGGATCGTCGGACCGGCCGAGCCGGTCGACCGCGGCGGCGCGATCAGCTTCGCGCTCGCCGACCTGCACCCGCACGACGTCGGCCAGGTGCTCGACGAGCTCGGCATCGCGGTGCGGGTCGGCCACCACTGCGCCCGGCCGGTCTGCCTTCGGTACGGCGTGCCGGCGACCACGCGGGCGTCGTTCTACCTCTACACGACGCGCGACGAGATCGACGCGCTCGTCGACGGGCTGGGCCATGTCAAGAGGTTCTTTCGTGCAGCTTGAGTCGATGTACCAGGAGATCATCCTGGACCACTACCGCAGCCCGCAGAACAAGGGCCTGCGCGAGCCGTTCGACGTCGAGGTGCACCACGTGAACCCGACGTGCGGCGACGAGGTGACGCTGCGGGTCAAGCTCGACGGCGACGTCGTGACCGACGTGAGCTACGCCGGCAGCGGCTGCTCGATCTCGCAGGCGTCCGAGTCGGTGATGACCGAGCTGGTCATCGGCCGGACCATCGAGGAGGCCACCGCTACCGCGGAGGAGTTCCTCGCGATGATGCACGCGCAGGGGCAGTCCGACCCCGACGAGGACGTGCTCGAGGACGCCGTCGCGTTCGCCGGCGTCGCGAAGTACCCGGCCCGGGTGAAGTGCGCGCTGCTGGGCTGGATGGCCTGGAAGGACGCCGTGCTCCAAGCCCGCGCGGGCGACGTCCGCGCGACGCTGACCACCACCAGCACACTCGAGGAGAAGCTGTCGTGACCGACGAAGCCGGCACCACCAGGGTCGCCCGAGTCGAGGACGTCGAGGAGGCGATGAAGGACGTCGTCGACCCCGAGATCGGGATCAACATCGTCGACCTCGGCCTGGTCTACGGCGTCAGCGTCGACGAGGTCAACGTCGCGACTCTCGACATGACGCTCACCTCAGCGGCGTGCCCGCTG
>DASQMY010000290.1:0-2285 GCA_035645255.1 Mycobacteriales bacterium | reverse complement strand
ACTGCTCGCCGATCAATGCGTCGTTGTCGAGGTGCTCGTCGGCGGCGTAGCCCCAGAACTCCCGGCGCACCCGCTCGTGCAGCCGCTCCGCGAACGCCTCCGCCAGCCGGTCGGCGAGCGCCTCCAGCAGGATCGCGCTGTAGTCGTCGTTCGCGGCCTTGAACGCCGCGACCCGCTCGGCCGAGCCCAGCCCCGCGGTGACTGCGAACGCGCCGACGTAGTCGCGCAGCCCGGTCTCCTTCGGCGCGACGAAGTCGGCCAGCGACTTGCGGGGCGAGCCGTCCCGGCCCTGGGTCTGCTGGCGCAGCTGGTGCAGCGTGGTCCGGACGGTGGTGCGCGACTCGTCGGTGTAGACCTCGATGTCCTCGCCGTCCACCCGGTTGGCGGGGAACAGGCCGAACACGCCCCGGGCCTGCAGCCAGCGCTCGGCGACGACCCGGTCGAGCATCTCCCGGGCGTCCTCGTACAGCCGCCGGGCGGCCTCGCCGGTCGCCGGGTTGTGCAGGATGTCGGGGAACCGGCCACGCATCTCCCAGGCGTTGAAGAACGGCTGCCAGTCGACGTACCGGCGCAGCTCCTCGAGCGGGTAGTCGTCGAAGACCCGCGTGAACTGGGTGGCCCGCCCGTGCAGGTGCTCGCAGTCCGCACCCGAGCAGACGTCCCTGCCCTGCTGCAGCAGCATCCGCGGCCGCGGCGGGGCGTAGGACGACCAGTCGACCGGCGGCGCGGCGGCGCGGGCGGCCTCCAGCGGCAGCAGCGCGCGGGTGTCCTGGCGGGCGGCGTGCCGCTCGCGCAGGCCGGCGTACTCGGTCTCGACGTCGGCCAGCAGCTTCGGGCGCTGCTCGTTGGACAGCAGCGCGGCCACGACCGGGACGGAGCGGGACGCGTCCTTCACCCAGATGACCGGCCCGTGGTAGCGCGGGGCCACCTTGACGGCGGTGTGCGCCCGCGAGGTCGTCGCCCCGCCGATGAGCAGCGGGATGTCGAAGCCCTGCCGCTCCATCTCCGCGGCCAGGTTGCTCATCTCGTCCAGCGACGGGGTGATCAGCCCGGACAGGCCGATGACGTCGGCGCCCTCCTGCTTGGCGGTGTCGAGCACCTTCTGGGCCGGCACCATGACGCCGAGGTCGACGACGTCGTAGTTGTTGCACTGGAGGACGACGCCGACGATGTTCTTGCCGATGTCGTGGACGTCGCCCTTCACGGTGGCCATGACGACCTTGCCGTTGCTGCGCTCGACGTCACCGGGCTGCTTCTCGGCCTCGATGAAGGGCACCAGGTAGGCGACGGCCTTCTTCATCACGCGCGCGGACTTGACCACCTGCGGCAGGAACATCTTGCCGGCGCCGAACAGGTCGCCGACGACGTTCATCCCGCCCATCAGCGGACCCTCGATCACCTCGATCGGCCGGCCGCCGCGCGCGGCGATCTGCGCCCGCAGTTCCTCGGTGTCGGCCTCGACGAACCCGTCGATGCCCTTGACCAGAGCGTGCGCGATGCGCTCCTCGACCGGCAGGGAGCGCCACTCCTCGGAGGCGACCTCCTTCTGGGCGCCGTCCCCGGCGTACTCGGCGGCGATCTCCAGCAGCCGCTCGGTGGCGTCGGGGCGGCGGGCCAGGACCACGTCCTCGATCCGCTCGCGCAGCCGCTCGGGCACCTCGTCGTAGACCTCGAGGGCCCCGGCGTTGACGATGCCCATGTCCATGCCGGCCGCGATCGCGTGGTAGAGGAACACCGCGTGGATGGCCTCGCGCACGCGGTTGTTGCCGCGGAAGGAGAACGACACGTTGGAGACGCCGCCGGAGACCAGCGCGCCGGGCAGGTCCTGCTTGATCCAGCGGGTGGCCTCGATGAAGTCCAGCCCGTAGCGGGCGTGCTCCTCGATGCCGGTGGCGACGGCGAAGACGTTGGGGTCGAAGATCACGTCCTCGGCCGGGAAGCCGACCTGCTCGACGAGGATGTCGTACGCCCGGCGGCAGATCTCCTGCCGCCGCTGCAGCGAGTCGGCCTGGCCCTGCTCGTCGAAGGCCATGACGACGACGGCGGCGCCGTGCTTGCGGCACAGCCACGCCTGCTGGACGAACTCCTCCTCCCCCGCCTTGAGGGAGATGGAGTTGACGATCGACTTGCCCTGCACGCACTTCAGGCCGGCCTCGATGACCTCCCACTTGGAGGAGTCGACCATCACCGGCACGCGGCAGATGTCGGGCTCGGCGGCGACCAGCTTGAGGAAGCGGTCCATCGCCTCGACGCCGTCGATCATCCCCTCGTCCATGTTGACGTCG
>DASQMY010000289.1:0-22413 GCA_035645255.1 Mycobacteriales bacterium | reverse complement strand
GCCTGGATCTCCGCCCGCGGGGGCCGGACCGAGAGTGGGATCAAGATCGGTTGGGTAGTGGCGGCCATGCCGCTGCGGCTGGCACTGCTGGTCGCCGCGATCGCCGTACTGATCGGCCCTCTGGGGCTGCCGGCCCGTCCGGTGGTGCTGGCGGTGTGTGTCGCCGAGGTCTGTGTCACCTACGCGCAGGCGTGGACGTGGATGAGCGGCCCGAGCTTCGTCGGGCCGATACGTGAAGGGCGGACGTCATGAGCACCCTCGCTGCGGGAGTGCCGAGCCTCAACAACCTGTTCGACTTTCAGCCGTTCAACGACAACCCGCTCGGCATCACCTGGGTAGTGCTCGCGATGGCCATCGCGTTCGCGCTGGCCTGCCTGACGATGTTCATCTGCTTCCGGAAGACCGAGGTCGTCCCTGGCCGCGCGCAGCTGATCGGGGAGTCGATCGTCGGCTTCGTCCGCAACAACATCGCCGAGGAGGTCATCGGTCACGACGGCGTGCGTTACGTCCCCTACCTGCTGACGACCTTCCTGATGATCTTCTTCTTCAACTTCATGGAGGTCTTCCCGGGCATCGCCTTCCCGCCCACCTCCAAGATCGCAGTGCCGCTGTTCTTCGCGGTCGTGGCGTGGCTCGTGTTCAACATCGAGGGCATCCGCAAGAACGGTGCTGGCACCTACTTCAAGGGCATCCTCTTCCCGCCGGGCGTCCCGAAGGCGCTCTACATCCTGCTGACGCCGATCGAGTTCCTGTCGACGATGGTGATCCGGCCGATCACGCTGACGCTGCGACTCACCTTCAACATGCTCGCCGGCCACCTCATCCTCACGCTGCTGACCGTGCTCGCCGCATCCGTCTGGGCCGCGTCGCCCAAGGCGCTCGCGCTGCCCCCGGTGATCATCATCGGCGTCCTGCTGACCGGCTTCGAGATGTTCGTCGGCTTCCTGCAGGCCTTCATCTTCACCACCCTCACCGCGCTGTACATCGGCGGTGCGGTCCACCCCGAGCACTGAGCCCTGCACAGCCCGTAACCCCTAGGGATGCGCCGGGTCGCCCGAGCGCCCAAACCGAAAGAGAGCGACATGGACACCGCAATCCTCGCCCAGGCAGCAGCCGACAACAACGAGGGCTTCACCGCGATCGCCCGCGGCCTCGTCTACGGCCTCGCCGCGATCGGCCCGGGCATCGGCATCGGCTACCTCGTCGGCCAGACGGTCGCCGCCATCGCGCGTCAGCCGGAGGCCGCCGGCCAGCTGCGCACCACGATGTTCATCGGTATCGCACTCGTCGAGGCGCTCGCGATCTTCGGCCTCGCGCTGTCCTTCATCGTCGCCGGCTAGTCGTCCCCCGACCTGCCCTGAGAGGGGATATCCCGTGAGCTTGATCCTTGCGGCCGAGGAGGAGCACGGCGAGCTGTTCTCGCCGGTCGTTCCTGTCGTCGAGGAGCTGATCTGGGCCGCCGTGTTCTTCGGCCTGCTGATGCTGCTCGTCGTCAAGTACGTCCTCCCGCGGCTGAAGAAGACGCTCGACGCGCGCGCTCAGGCCGTCGCTGGCCAGGTGACCGAGGCGGAGGCCACCCGGGCGGACGCCGACCTGGTGCTCGCCGACTACCGGGCCAGGCTGGCCGACGCGCAGGGCGAGGCGCAGCGCATCATCGACGAGGGTCGCCGCACGGGCGAGCAGATCGTCGCCGATGCCCGCGCCCGCGCCGACGCCGAGGCCCAGCAGATCGTGACCAGGGCGCAGGCCGACATCGCCACCGAGCGCGACCGGGCGATCTCCGCCCTGCGCGCGGAGCTGGCCGGCCTGTCCATCGAGCTCGCCAGCCGGGTCGTCGGCCGGTCGCTCGACTCGGACGCGCAGCGTCAGCTGGTCGACTCCTACATCGACGAGCTCGCCACGAGCTCGCAGTAGCGGCAGGGGACACCAACCAGATGAGTGACGCGCAGATCGACGGCTACGCCGCCGCGCTGTTCGAGATCGCCCGTGCCGAGGGCGTGCTGCCGAGGGTCCACGACGAGCTGTTCCGGTTCAGCCGGTCCGTCGACGCGGCGCCCGACCTGCGCAGCGCGCTGACCGACCCCGGCTCGACGCCGGAGGGCAAGCAGGCGGTCCTCGACCAGCTGCTCCAGGCCAAGGCGCACCCGGTCACCCAGCAGCTGCTGCAGCTCGTCGTCGCGGCGGGGAAGGCGCGCGAGCTCACCCGGATCGTCGACGCGTTCGGTGCCCGCGCCGCTGCAGCGGGCCAGGCGAGCGTCGCCGAGGTCCGGGTCGCCACGCCGATCTCCGAGGAGCAGCGCAGCCGGCTCGCGGCCGCGCTCACCAAGTCCAAGGGGCGGCCGGTCGACGTGAAGGTCATCATCGACCCGTCGGTGCTCGGCGGCGCCGTCACGACGATCGGCGACGAGGTCTACGACGGCACGGTCAAGCGCCGGCTGGAGACGCTCCGAGCCAACCTCACCGCCGGCTGACCCGCCGGTCCACCTGCTGTATCCCGCATCTGCGTTGGAGATAGAGATGACAGAGCTGAGCATCCGCCCCGAGGACATCACCGCGGCGCTGCGCCAGGCGGCGAGCGAGTTCGCCCCTAGCCTCCAGCGCGAGGAGGTCGGCCGGGTCCTCGAGGCCGGTGACGGCATCGCCCGCATCTCCGGCCTGCCCAAGTGCATGGCCAACGAGATCCTCGAGATCCAGACCAGCGCCGGCATGATCCAGGCGCTCGCGCTGAACCTCGAGGAGGCCGAGATCGGCGCCGTCGTCCTCGGCGACTCGGCGATCGTCGAGGAGGGCGCGCCGGTCAAGCTGACCGGCCGCATCCTGTCGATCCCCGTCGGCGACGCGATGATGGGCCGGGTCATCGACCCGCTCGGCAACCCGCTCGACGGCAACGGCCCGATCGCGACGACCGAGCGCCGCCGCCTCGAGGTGCAGGCCGCCTCGGTGGTCGAGCGCCAGCCGGTCAAGGAGCCGCTGCTCACCGGCGTCAAGGCGATCGACGCGATCACGCCCGTCGGCCGCGGCCAGCGCCAGCTGATCATCGGCGACCGGCAGACCGGCAAGAGCGCGATCGCGATCGACGCGATCATCAACCAGCGCCGGTTCTGGGGCACCGACAAGGAGGTCCGCTGCATCTACGTCGCGGTCGGCCAGAAGGCCTCCACGGTCGCCGAGGTCGTCAGCGCGCTGGCCGAGGCCGGCGCGATGGAGTACACCGTCGTCGTCAGCGCCCCGGCGTCCGCGCCGGCACCGTTCCAGTACCTCGCGCCGTACTCCGGCGCGGCGATCGGCGCGTCCTGGATGTACGAGGGGAAGGCCGCCCTCATCGTGTACGACGACCTGTCGCGCCAGGCGGTCGCCTACCGCACGCTGTCGCTGCTGCTGCGCCGCCCGCCGGGCCGCGAGGCCTACCCGGGCGACGTCTTCTACCTGCACTCGCGCCTGCTGGAGCGCGCCGCGAAGCTCTCGGACGAGCTCGGCGGCGGCTCGCTCACGGCGCTCCCGCTGATCGAGACCCGGGGCGGCGACGTCTCGGCGTACATCCCCACCAACGTCATCTCGATCACCGACGGCCAGATCTTCCTGGAGACCGACCTCTTCTACCAGGGCGTCCGGCCGGCCATCAACGTCGGCATCTCGGTCTCCCGGGTCGGCGGCAACGCGCAGACCAAGTCGATGAAGAAGATCGCCGGCACGCTGCGGCTCGACCTCGCGCAGTTCCGCGAGCTGGAGGCGTTCGCGGCGTTCGGCTCCGACCTGGACAAGGCGTCGCAGGCGCAGCTCGACCGGGGCAACCGGCTGGTGGAGGTGCTCAAGCAGCCGCAGTACAAGCCGGTCCGGCTCTCCGAGCAGATCGCGATCATCTGGGCGGCCACCAACGGCTACCTCGACGCGATCGACGTGACCCGCGTCAAGGCGTTCGAGGCGGCACTGATCGAGCAGATCTCGACGCACGACGCCGGGCTCCTTGACGAGCTCGACACCAACGTCGCGATCGACACGGTCAGCGACCGGCTCAAGGCCGCGGCCGACGCGACATGCAAGAGCTTCAACGAGACCTTCGATGCCGAGCAGCGCGCCGCGGCCATCGCCGAGGAGCGGGCGCAGGAGGAGCGCGACCAGGAAGGCCACATGCGGGTCCGCGACGGTCGCGGGCCGGTCGACCCCAGCCGGCCGACCGCGGCCGAGCGTCGCGGCGACCACAGCAACGACGAGCCCGGCCAGGACTTCCCGTCCGCCGAGCCGCCGTCCGCGGTCGACCGGCAGGCCGGCCCGGCGAGCGAGACCCACGGCAACGTCCAGGCGCCGGGCTAGCCATGGCAGGCAAGCTTCGCGAGGTACGCCGGCGCATCCGCTCCGTCAAGAACACGCAGAAGATCACGCGTGCGATGGAGCTGATCGCCGCGTCCCGGATCGTCAAGGCGCAGGCGCGCACGCAGGCCGCGCGGCCCTACGCGGAGGAGATCTCCAAGATCGTCGCCGAGCTGGTCCGCCGTGGCGGCGGCGGCGCCGAGCTGCTCTCGCCGCGCGAGGGCGACCGGGTCGGCGTACTCGCCGTGACTGCCGACCGCGGGCTGGCCGGTGCCTACAACACCAACGTCCTCAAGCTCGTGGAGCTGGAGCGGCGGCGGGCCGCCGGCAGCTTCAGCGTCTACACCTACGGCCGCAAGGCGCTGTCGTTCTACCGGTTCCGACAGGTCACGCCGGTCGAGCAGTGGCAGGGCTTCAGCGACACGCCGCCGTACGAGGTGGCCAAGGAGATCGGCCAGCAGCTCACCCGCGACTACCTCGACGACAAGGTCGACCGGGTGCTGATCGCCTACACCGACTTCAAGAGCGTGCTGACGCAGGAGCCGCGCATCGAGCAGCTGCTGCCCGTCGTCCCGCCGCCGAGCGCCGACGAGACCGGCGAGGAGGGCGGGTTGCAGGCCGACGTCGAGTTCGAGCCCAACCCCGAGGCGATCCTCGAGTCGCTGCTCCCGCGCTACGTCGAGAGCCGGGTCTTCTCCGCGCTGCTCAACGCCGCAGCGTCGGAGCACGCCGCCCGCCGGCGGGCCATGAAGGCCGCGACGGACAATGCAGATGAGCTCATCAAGATCCTGACGCGCGACGCCAACCGCGCGCGGCAGGCCGAGATCACCACCGAGATCTCCGAGATCGTCGGCGGCGCGGAAGCGCTCGCCGCGGAAGGCTAGGAGCCTGATATGACCGAGACCCTCATCCCCGGCGCAGCGATCGGCGACGGCGAGCTCTCGCCCGGCCGCGTCGTGCAGGTCATCGGCCCGGTCGTCGACGTGGAGTTCCCCGTCGGCTCCCTGCCGGAGATCAACTTCATGCTGACGCTGGTCAGCGACATCCAGGGCGAGACGCAGCAGATTGCGCTCGAGGTAGCCCAGCACATCGGCAGCGGCGTCGTCCGCGCCATCGCGCTGAAGCCGACCGACGGCGTTCGCCGCGGCCAGCAGGTGATCAACACCGGCGCGCCGATCAAGGTCCCGGTCGGTCCCGGCATCCTCGGCCACGTCTACAACGTGCTCGGCGAGCCGCTCGACACCGACAAGAGCAACATCAACGCCGCCGACTACTGGCCCATTCACCGGCCGTCGCCGCGGTTCGAGGACCTCGAGCCGAAGGCCGAGATCTTCGAGACCGGCATCAAGGTCATCGACCTGCTCGAGCCCTACGTCAAGGGCGGCAAGATCGGGATGTTCGGCGGTGCCGGTGTCGGCAAGACCGTCGTCATCCAGGAGATGATCAACCGCGTCGCCCAGCAGCACGGCGGGTCGTCGGTATTCGCCGGCGTCGGCGAGCGCACCCGTGAGGGCAACGACCTCTGGCTGGAGATGGAGGAGGCCGGCGTCCTCGAGAAGACCGCCCTGGTCTTCGGCCAGATGGACGAGCCGCCCGGCGTGCGCCTGCGCGTCGCGCTGACCGCGCTGACGATGGCCGAGTACTTCCGCGACGTCGAGCGCCAGGACGTGCTCCTCTTCGTCGACAACGTCTTCCGCTTCACGCAGGCCGGCTCGGAGGTGTCGACGCTGCTCGGCCGGATGCCGAGCGCTGTCGGCTACCAGCCGACGCTCGCCGACGAGATGGGCGTCCTGCAGGAGCGGATCACCTCGACCCGAGGTCGCTCGATCACCTCACTGCAGGCGATCTACGTCCCCGCCGACGACCTGACCGACCCCGCACCGGCGACGACGTTCGCCCACCTGGACGCCACGACGGTGCTGTCCCGGTCGATCTCCGAGCTCGGCATCTACCCCGCCGTGGACCCGCTCGCGTCGACCTCGCGCATCCTCGACCCGCGGGTCATCGGCCAGGAGCACTACGACGTCGCCCGGCAGGTGCAGGGCATCCTGCAGCGCTACAACGACCTGCAGGACATCATCGCGATCCTCGGCATGGACGAGCTTCCGGAGGAGGACAAGGTCGTCGTGCAGCGGGCGCGCAAGATCCAGCGCTTCCTGTCGCAGCCGTTCTTCGTCGCCGAGCAGTTCACCGGCATCCCCGGCAAGTACGTGCCGCTCGAGGAGACCATCCAGTCGTTCAAGGCGGTCGCGGCCGGCGAGTACGACCACCTGCCCGAGCAGGCGTTCTACATGGTCGGCGGCATCGAGGAGGCCGTCGCCAAGGCCGAGGAGCTCAAGAACCAGGGCTAGTTCCGGCAGCATCGGCGCTGGCACGGGGTTATCACCCCGTGCCAGCGCCGTTTCACCGCTCGGCCGGGAGCTCGATCGACCTCGCGGTGGCGGTGCGGACGAAGCCGAGCCGCTCGTACGTCGACCGCGCCGGGTTGCCGTCGGTGACCGAGAGGCCGACCCGCTGGTAGCCCGCGTCGGCGGCGCCGGCGACCGCTCGACGCAGCAGCCCGGACGCGATGCCCTGCCCGCGGGCGCGCGGGTGCACGAAGACCTCGATGACCCACGGCCCGCCCGGCCAGCTCTCCTCGCCGGCGGCGTCGACTACCACGACGCCGCCGGCGACGCGGCCGTCACCATGCATCGCGACACCCGACAGGGCCGGGAGCAGAGGCCCGAGGATCCTCCCGTCGGCGAAGAGCTGTAGGTCCTCGACCGCGGCCGGGACGTCGGTCACCTCGGGATCGTGGTCCGGGTGCTCGGGCGGGTAGGCGGCGAGCCACGTCAATGCGGTCTCGGAGGTGACCGGCTGAAACGGCGCGGCCGCCAGCCCGGCCGGAAGGTCGGGGTCGGCCCAGGCGGGGTCGGGCGGCGCTCCGCGGACGTCGTACTCGAGCTGGTGCAGGTGGCGCCGGATGCCGCCGCCGGCGGCGACGAGGGCTTCGGCGAGGCCGGCATCACCGGTCGCGACGCGCCACCCCGGCCGGTCGCGCGCGAACGCCGCCGCCACGGCGCCGACCGGGCCGTCGACCGACACCACGTCGCACTGCAACCAGCTGATCCGGTCGACCTCGCGGAAGACCGCCAGCAACCGGCCATGGTCGTCGACCAGCCGGCGCAGTGCGGGGTCACGTTCGTCGGGCAGCAGCATGCACATCCTCAGCCGAGCGCGCGGGGGCGGGTCACCAGCGGATGCGTGCGGATGAGCCGCGCGGTCGCCGCGGCGCGCGGCTCGCTGTCGAGCCGGGCCGCGATGTCCAGCCACTGCGTCACCTGCATCTTCATGCGGGCCATGCCGCCGACGATCACCGCGGAGTCGGCCCACGCGCCGACCGGGTCGCGGGCGGAGTGGAGCAGGTCGGCGGGGGTCGTCCCGAGTGCGAACGCGTACGGCGTGCGCCCGGCCTCCTCACCCAGCACGAGCGCGACCGCAGCCAGCCGGGCGACCGCGAAGTGCCGCTGCACCTGGCCGCCGGTGACCGTCGCGCCGTAGCGGCGGAGGGTCTCGCGTACGGCGTCCAGCCGGCCGGGCGCGATCGGCTCGCCCCGGGCGGCGCGCGACGCGGCGTGCCCCGGCCGGCCGACCGTCGAGTCGACCACGGCGACCTCCGCACCCGTCACGACGACCAGGTCCGGCTCCGCCTCGAGTGCCGCCGCGCGGCCGGCCGCCGGGTCCAGCCGGCGCAGCGCGGCCGCGAGCGGCAGGTCCTCGGCGCCGATCAGCACGTCCTGGCCCCACAGCACCACGCGCTCTACGGCGGGGGACAGGCCGAACGCCGTCCCGACCATCGGTGCGAGACCGGCGTCGACCAGGTCACAGGTCACGTCGAAGAGCAGCGCCTCGTCCGCGAGCGGCCGGTCGAGGTCGGCGGCCACCCGTGGTCGGGCGGTCGCGAGCCGGCTGCGCACGTCGTCTCGGGCCATCGCACCAAGCCTAAGCGCTCGGCGTACCAGGGGGTCGGGCGGGTTTGGGAGGCCGCGCGCGGCGCCGGTATCCTCGAGTCCCCCCCGGGACGCCCCGATGACGTGGAAGTGAGACCCGAAGTGGCTGTCATGCAGGTCGAGCTGGTGTCGGCGGAGCGCCGGCTGTGGTCGGGTGAGGCCGAGATGGTGGTGGCCCGGACGACCGAGGGCGAGATCGGCGTGCTGCCCGGCCACGCGCCCCTGCTCGGTGAGCTCGGCTCCGGCCCGGTGCGGATCATCGAGCCGAGCGGCAACGAGATCGTCGCCGCGATCCACGGGGGCTTCCTGTCCGTCACCGGCGACGGCGTCTCGATCCTCGCCGACATCGCCGAGCTGGCGGCCGACATCGACGTGTCCCGGGCGCAGGCGTCGCTCGACCGCTCGCACGTCGCGGCCGACGACGACGCGGACGCCCGTGCGGCAGCCGCCCGCGCCACCGCCCGGCTGCGCGCCTCCGAGCTCGCGGCCGCCCGTTAGCCACCGCGTGCGCCGCCCGGTCGACCACGTCATCTGGGACTGGAACGGCACCCTGTACGACGACTCGCACGTCGTCGTCGCGGCCGTCAACGACGTCCTCGCCCACCACGGTCTGCCGTCGATCGACGCCGACTACTACCGCACCCATTACCAGCGGCCGGTGCACCGCTTCTACGAGGCGATGATCGGCCGGCCGCTCCTGGACGAGGACTGGCAGCTCCTCGACCAGCTCTTCCACGACGGGTACGCCGGACGCATCCCGCAGATCGCGCTCACCGCAGACGCCGAGCTGGTGCTGCGCCGGGTCGCCGACACCGGCGCGACGCAGTCGGTGCTGTCGATGTGGCGGCACGACGGGCTGTTCCCGGTGGTGCACGCGATCGGCGTGGCCGACTACTTCGTCGAGATCGACGGCCTCAAGGGCGCGGCCGGCGGCAGCAAGTCCGAGAAGATGGCTCAGCACCTGCAGCGGCTCGCCGAGACGGTCGGCGTACTGCCCGACTCGGTCGTGATGATCGGCGACGCTCTCGACGACGCGGTCGCCGCCGAGTCCGCCGGCGTGCGGTGTGTGCTCTACAACGGCGGCAGCCACCACCGGCCGGCGCTCGAGGCGGTCGGCGTACCGGTGGCCGACACGCTGGTCGATGCGCTCGACCTCGCGTTGGGGTCCTAGCCGCGATCGGTGCGCAGCGCGGTCACGGCCACAGCTGCGCGGCGGTCTCGCCCCACGCGGCAAGACCTGCGCCCCGACCGAGGACCACGCCGCCGAGTGCCAGGTCCACGTGTAGCCGGGCGACCCGTCGCCGCCGACCTCACACGCGTCCATCCAGTGGTGCCGCGGCCGGCCAGGCTCTGCCGGCCGGTCAGGAAGCGCATGCCGGACGAGTCCGGTGCGGCGTTGAAGTCCCCCGCGACTACCGGCTGCACGTCGTCGCCCGCGGCGAGATAACCGACCGCCCGTTGCAGTCGACTCGACGCGCACCGCCAGCACCGGGCTCGCGCTCGGCCGCTCGAGCAGGCGCCGGGCGAGGATCGGCAGCCGGGACGCCACCGCGATGCCGGGGTCGCCGCAGTTGTCCCCGGTCCGCGCCTCGTAGGCGACCTGGTAGCCGAGTGGCCTGAGCAGCTCCTCGGCCTGGTTGCCGGCCGGTCCGCCGTCGACCTCCTGCAGCGCCAGCAGGTCGGGCGCGAGAACGCCGATCCCTTGGCCCCGCATGCCAGCCGGACCACCCGACGGGCCGCGATCGGCGCTCGCGAAACGCTCCGTCCTGCGCGCGAAGGGTCTCAACAACCAGCTGCGCGACCTGCTCGCCGCGGGCTCGGACGACGTGCGGGAGCGCGGGCCGGGCTAGCGGCGCTCGACCAGCTCGTACACGTGCCCGTCCGGAGCCGTGAAGTGGACGTAGCGTTCGAGCTCGTTCTCGGCCGGCTCGTCCGTGGCGACACCGACGGCCCGCAGCTCGGCGACCGCAGCATCGAGGTCCGCGACCAGGAAGCCGATGGACCGGGCGCTCTGGCCCATCTCACCGGGCGACGCGACGGCGAACGAGCTGCCGTCCGGCAGCCCGAAGAGCTCGGCGTCGACATCCTCGACTACACGGCGGGACAGCCCGAGGACCTCCGCGACGAACCGCGTCATCTCGACGCGGTGACCGGTCGAGGTGCCGGCGAAGCAGATGCCCAGGACGTCCACGGCTCGACTCCGGTCTCGTGTCTCGGTGCGGCTCAGCCGCCGGGCTTCCAGAGGACGTCGGCGCCGCCGTTGTCGTTGGCTACCCGGCAGAGGATGAACAGCAGGTCGGACAGCCGGTTCAGGTACTTCGCGGTCAGCGGGTTGGTCCGGTCGGGCTCCGCCTCGGCGATCGCCCACGCGGTCCGCTCCGCGCGGCGGGAGACCGTGCGCGCGACGTGCAGCAGCGCCGCGCCAGGCGAGCCGCCAGGCAGGATGAACGACGTCAGCGGCGCGAGCGCGTCGTTGTAGCGGTCGCACGCCTGCTCGAGCCGCTCGACGTACGCCTCGGAGATCCGCAGCCGGCCCTCGGTCTCCGGCGTGATCGGCACGCACAGGTCGGCGCCGACGTCGAACAGGTCGTTCTGCACCGCGGTCAGCAGCTCGGCGACGTCCGGGGCGAGCGCGCCGAGCGCGATCGCGACGCCGACCGCCGCATTGGTCTCGTCGACGTCGGCGTACGCCGCCAGCCGTGGGTGGGTCTTCGGCACCCGCGAGAAGTCGCCGAGGGCGCTCGTGCCGTCGTCGCCGGTCTTGGTGTAGATGCGGGTCAGGTGGATGGCCATGCCTGCAGCGTACGGCGGGGGCGGATCAGCCGCGCAGCGCGGTCAGTCGGCGACCGTCACCCGCTTGGTGTCCTCCGCCGGTCGGCCGCCGGTCGTCGTACCGGTGACCGTGATGTCGACGGTCCGGCCGGCCGCCGACCAGGGCAGCGTGACCGGGATCGTCCAGACGTCCGGCGAGGCCACCGACGCCGGTGCACCACCGGCCACCAGCCGGTCGCCGGAGGTGACGTCGGTGACGATCCAGCGCAGCGAGCCGTCGACCACGCGCGAGTGACCGGTCAGCGTGAACGTCAGCGGCACCCGGTCGCGCTCGTTCGGCGACGACACCTCTACGTCGACGAGCACTTCACGCTGCGGCGCGCGTCGGACTGCGCCGGACGGGGACGCACCGCAGTCGCGCAGCGCACGCAGCTGGCCGACCGGGCGGCCGGCGATCCGAACGACGACCCCGTCGACCGGCTTCCCCGGCGACGCAGCGGCCGCTGTCACGGTGTGGACCAGCTGCTGTACGGCGAGGCAGCCCTCCGCGGGCGCTGCGGAGATGTCGACGGCGTACCCCGACTCGGTGGTGGTCAGCTCGGCGGTGGCGGTCGCGGGCCAGCCGGTCGAGTAGTCGGGGTCCAGCGGCGGTCGGTGGAGCATCGCATCGACGGCGGCGGCGACCCGGTCCGGCACCTCACCGAGCTGGCGGAACTCGCGGGTCAGCCGCCCGCCGCGCAGGTAGTAGACCGGCACGGCCGCCGACGTGGGAGCCGCCGGCGCGGTCGCCGTCGGCGTGGCGACGGGGAGCGCGGGCGACGGCGCGGTCGCCGTGGGCCGCGCCGCCATGCGCTCGCGGTAGCGGACGGCCGCCGGGACGAGCGTGACGAGCAGCAGCACGAGAACCGCGGTCAGGGACATCGAGGCGGCCCGGCGGCGGCGAACCCTGCGCACCCGGTCGTCCAGGCCGCGCATCGGGTCCAGCGAGGCGTCCGGCGCGATGTCCTTGGCGTGCCGGCGCAGCGCGTCGCGCACGTCCTTCGGGGTCAGTCGCACCTGGTGGGGTCCTAGCGTCGGGGAAGGCTCTCACCTCGAACGACGCGCTGCGGCGGCCGAAGGTTGGCTGGCCGGCCGCTCAGCCGGCGACGCGGACGGCCTTGGTGTCCAGCGACCGGACGCTGCCGTCCTGGGCAGACGCCTCCCACGCGCGCAGCTCCAGCTGCTGGCCGGCCGTCCCGCCGGTCAGGGTCACCACGGTTTTCCACGTGCCGCGGGACGGAGCGCCCGCGCTCGCCGTCGCGAAGCCCTCGGCGAGCACCGCGCCGGTCGACCTGTCGGCGACGGACCAGCTGACGACGGCCTCGAAGACGGTAGCTTCACCGCTGAGTGTGAACGTGGCGGAGACCGGGTCGCCGTGGTTGTGGCTGGAGATCTGCACCGGGGCGAGGACCTCGTACGACGGCGTGTGCCGAGCCATCGGCTCGTCACTGCCGCACCCGACGCCCCACCACTCGGCGACGACGCCGGCGCCGTCCGGTCCGACGACGCGCACGCGCTTGGCGCGCGGCTCGGCGGCCGTCGCGGTCCAGACCAGCTGCTCCACCGTCAGGCAGGCGAACTCGGAGCCTGCGCTGCCGCGCAGCGCCACGTCGTTGAGCTGGACCGTCAGGACGTCGCCGCTCAACGTTGCGCTGGTGACGCTGCTGCCTGCAGGCCACAGCGACGAGTAGTCCGGGTCGAGCGGCTTGCCGGACATCATCGTCCGCAGGATTCCGGCCGGCGATGCGTCCGCGACTCGGCGGAACTCGCGGTAGAGCCGCGGCGCGCCGTTGGCCTCGCCGACGTAGTAGATCGCCTTTGCCCCGCCGCTGGTGGGCGGCGGCGGCACCACGGACCTGGTCGGGGTCGGCGAGGCCGGCGGTCGAGGGGTCGGCCCGGTCGACCCGCCGGCGGTCGGCGACGCGGCCGGCGAAGCGGGCCTCGTCGGTGACACAGCGGTCGGCGAGGCGGCGGGCGTCGGGGATGCCAGCGTCGGGGTGGGCGTAGGCGTAGGCGTCGGTGTCGGCGTCGGCGTCGGCGAGACGGTCGACACCGGGGTCGGCGTACCGGTCGGCAGGTCGGTCGTCGTGACCGTCGGGCTCGCGGTGCCGGTCACCGCGACGACCGGCGCGCGGTCGTCACCGCGGGTCGCGAGCGGTACGGCGACGGCGACGACGAGCACGGCAGCGGCCACCCCGCCGGAGGTCAGCGCCTGGCGGCGCCGCTGGATGCCGCGGGCGCGCGCCTCGATGCCGGCCATCGGGTCGGATCGCGGGACGAGGTGCTCGGCGCGTGCGTCGAGGGCGCTGCGCAGCTCGTCGTCGAGGGGGCTCATCAGTGTGCTCCGTTGGTCAGTGCGGCGGGCAGCGCAGCTCGCGGGTCGTCGGTCAGTCCCGCGTTGGTGCGCAGCTTGACCAGGGCCCTGGAGACCTGGCTCTTCACGGTGCCGACCGAGCAGCCCAGGATCTGGGCGACCTCGGCCTCTGGCAGGTCCTCGTAGTAGCGGAGGACGACTGCGGCCCGCATCTTCTTCGGCAGTGTCTCGAGCGCCGCCCAGAGCGCGTCGTGCAGGTCGAGGTCGGCGGTCGCGTCCCGGCCGGCGCGCTCCGGGACGAACTCCATGGGTGACTCGTCGACCTTGCGCCGCCGCCAGAGGCTGGTGTGCGTGTTGACCATGACGCGCCGGACGTAGGCGTCGACGTTCTCCCGCTCGCGGATGCGTCCCCAGGCGAGATACGTCTTCGCGAGCGAGGTCTGCAGCAGGTCCTCTGCGTCGGTCCGGTTGCCGGTGATCAGGTAGGCGGTGCGCAGGAGTGCTCTGGACCGGCCGAGCACGTAGTCGCGAAACGCGTCGCGCTCTTCCGCGTCCACGCTGCTCCTCTCCCGGTCAGGTCGCACCCGTGCTGACATCAGGGACGACGCAGCATCCGGGCCCGAGGTTGCATCCGCATTCTCGGCCACTGCTGCGCCGCGACCGAACCGGCCGGGCGAGTCGGTACCATCGGCGCACCATGGACCGATTTCGAGTTGCCGGCGGTGCCCGGCTGGCCGGCGAGGTGTCCGTCACGGGTGCCAAGAACTCCGTGCTCAAGGTGATGGCCGCGACCCTGCTGGCAGAGGGTACGACGACCCTCACCGACGTGCCCGACATCCTGGACGTGCCGATCATGGGGGCGGTGCTCGGCGACCTGGGCGCGACGGTGTCCGGGCACGCGCCGGAGATCGACATCACCGTTCCCGCGGAGCTCGGCTACGAGGCCACCTACGACCACGTCCGGCGGATCCGCGGCTCGATCTGCGTGCTCGGTCCGCTGATCGCCAGGTGCGGCCGGGCGCGCGTCGCACTCCCCGGAGGCGACGCCATCGGCTCGCGGGCGCTCGACCTGCACATCAGCGGTCTGCAGCGGCTCGGCGTGACGTTCGACAACGAGCACGGCTACCTCGTCGCGTCCGCCCCCAAGCTCTCCGGGGCTTCCATCTGGCTCGACTTCCCCAGCGTCGGCGCCACCGAGAACATCATGATGGCCGCCGTGCTCGCGCACGGGACCACCCTCATCGACAACGCCGCCCGCGAGCCCGAGATCGTCGACCTGTGCGACATGCTCGTCCAGATGGGGGCGCAGATCGGCGGCGTCGGTACGTCGACGCTCACGATCGACGGCGTCGACGTGCTGCACCCGACGACTCACCGGACCGTGCCCGACCGCATCGTGGCGGGCACGTTCGCCATCGCCGCCGTGATGACCCGCGGGGACATCACGATCCGCAACGCCCGCTCCGAGCACCTCGAGCTCGCCCTCGACAAGCTCAACACCGCGGGCGCGCAGGTCGAGGTGCTCGCCGACGGTTTCCGGGTGTCCATGGACCGCCGGCCGGTTGCGGTCGACGTCGTGACGCTGCCCTACCCGGGGTTCCCGACCGACCTGCAGCCGCTCGCCATCGCGCTCGCGTCGATCAGCGACGGCGCGGCGTTCGTCACCGAGAACATCTTCGAGGGCCGCTTCATGTTCATCGACGAGCTGGTCCGTCTCGGAGCGGACGTCCGCACCGACGGCCACCATGCCGTCGTCCGCGGCAAGCCGGCGCTGTCCGGCGCGCCGGTCCGCGCGACGGACATCCGGGCGGGCGCCGGCCTGGTGCTGGCCGGCCTGGTGGCCGACGGCGACACCGAGGTCTACGACGCCTGGCACATCGACCGCGGCTACGCCGGTTTCGTCGAGCAGCTCGGCTCGCTCGGCGCCGACGTGACCCGCGTGCAGGTCGCGTCACCGCTGAACGGGATGTAGGCGTGATCATCGACTGTGCGGTCTACGAGGCCGGCGTGCGCACCGCGGGCCAGCTGGATCTCACGGAGGCGTTCGAGGCCGGTCGCGCCCAGCCGGACAGCTTCGTCTGGATCGGCCTGCACGAGCCGACCCCGGACGAGTTCAAGGCGGTCAGCGCGGAGTTCGAGCTGCACCCGCTCGCCGTCGAGGACGCGCTGCACGCGCAGCAGCGACCCAAGCTGGAGACCTACGGCGACTCGCTGTTCCTGGTCGTCAAGCCGGTCCGCTACGTCGACTCCGAGGAGGTGATCGAGACCGGCCAGGTCGTGCTGTTCGTCGGCGACACGTTCGTCGTGTCGGTCCGCCACGGGGAGACCAGCGCGCTGCACGACGTGCGGCTGCGGCTCGAGGCGCAGCCCGAGCTGCTGAAGTGCGGTCCGAGTGCCGTGGTCTACGCGGTGCTCGACCGGATCGTCGACGACTACGGCCTGGTGATGCGCGAGGTGGACGACGACGTCGACCAGATCGAGGCCGAGGTGTTCTCCGGTTCGAGCGGCAACCGCGCGCCGCGGATCTACAAGCTCAAGCGCGAGGTGATGGAGTTCCGGCGGGCCGTCGTGCCGCTCCGCGACCCCGTGCGCGAGCTGATGACGGGCCGCTCGAAGTTCGTCCACCCGCACACCGCCGACTACTTCCGTGACGTGCACGACCACATCACCCGGGTGAGCGAGCAGCTCGAGTCCGTCGACACGCTGCTCTCCGACGCGCTGTCGGCCAACCTCGCTGAAGTGGGCATCCGGCAGAACGAGGACATGCGCAAGATCTCGTCCTGGGTGGCGATCGCCGCCGTACCCACAATGATCGCTGGCATCTACGGCATGAACTTCACCAACCTCCCCGAGCTGGAGTGGAAGTACGGCTACTTCATGGTGCTCGGACTGATGGCGGCGATCTGCGGACTGCTCTACCGCGCGTTCAAGCGGAACGGCTGGCTGTAGTGGCGGCTGCGAACGGCTGGCGCGACGAGATTCGCGACCAGGTGCGCGGCTTCGCCGGCGGCATGCTCTTCGGCATCCCGCTGCTGTTCACCATGGAGATGTGGTGGATCGCCGCCCACTCGACGCCGCCGCAGCTGGCCATGGTGCTCGCGATGACCTTCGTCGTGGTGCTCGCGCTCAGCCAGCTGTCGGGCTTCCACGCCGATCCACCCCGCACGTTTCGCCGCGTGCTCGCCGATGCCGTCGAAGCCGTTGCCATGGGCATCGTCGTGTCGCTGACGGTGCTCGTCATGGTGCGCGAGATCACGCTCGCGACGCCACCCGGCGAGGCGCTCGGCAAGCTCGTCTACCACTCCATCACCGCGTCTATCGGCGTCGCGCTGGCGTCCCAGTTCTTCCGCGGTGCGGCCGATGAGCCGGACAGCGCCGGCGAGGAGGCGGGCGGCGGTGACCTGCTCGGCACGGTCGTCGACCTCGGGGCCACCGCCATCGGCGCGATGTTCGTCGCGTCGGCCATCGCACCGACCGACGAGATCCCGATGCTCGCGGCGGCGACCAGCCCGCCGTGGCTGCTTGGCGTCATCGCGACGTCGCTGCTGGTGTCCTACTGCGTGGTGTTCGTCAGCGGCTTCGGCGACGAGGAGCAGCGGCGCCACCAGCGCGGCGTACTGCAGCATCCCATCACCGAGACGATGGTCGCCTACCTGGTCGCGCTGATGACCTGTGCGGGGATGCTCGTCGTCCTTCAGCGGGTCGACCTCACCGACCCGTGGACCGGCTGGCTGCCGTCCGTCCTGTTGCTCGGCTTCCCCGCCGCGGTGGGCGGCGCCGCCGGACGGCTCGCCGTATGACCGACCGGGCGCGGTCTCGGCGCGACCCGCGATCGCCTGCCGAGTGGGTCACCTTCACGGTCGCGGCGCTGATAGTCGGCGGCATCGCCGGTGCGGTCGCGTGGCTGTGGATCCGCGGCTTCGACCGGCCGGCTGACGCCGTCGTCCGCCGGTCGGGGCCGGTGCGCCAGGTCGGCTCGCGGTTCTACGTGCGGGTCGAGGTCGACAACCGCGGTGACCGCACGGCGCAGGCGGTGCAGGTCGTCGCCGAGCTCACGCAGCGCGGCGAGGTGGTGGAGGAGGCCGAGCAGACCGTCGACTTCCTCTCCGGCGGTGAGGTCGAGACCGTCGAGTTCGTCTTCACCGAGGACCCGGCGTCCGGTGAGCTCGCCGTGCGCGTGGCCGGCTTCCTGCTCCCGTAGCGCGCCGGACTACGCTCGGATCGCAACCACTCGTCGTACCGAAGGAGCAGCGGTGTCCAAGTCAGTGGCCGTCATCGGCGCCGGCCTGATGGGTTCGGGGATAGCGCAGGTCGCCGCGCAGGCGGGGTACGACGTCGTGCTGCGCGACCTGGGCGAGGAGGCCCTCGCTCGGGGCGTCGCGGGGATCGAGAAGAGCCTCGCCCGGTTCGTCGCCAAGGGGACGCTCCCCGAGGCGGACCGCGATGCGGCGCTGGCCCGGATCACCACCACGACCGACATCACGGCGGCTGCGGACGCCGACATCGTGGTGGAGGCGGTGTTCGAGTCGATCGAGGTGAAGCGCGAGGTCTTCACCCAGCTCGACAAGGTGTGCCGCGAGGGTGCGGTGCTGGCCACCAACACCAGCGCGCTGCCGGTCACCCAGATCGCCGCGGTAACCGAGCGGCCGGAGAGCGTCGTCGGCACCCACTTCTTCTCGCCCGTCCCGATGATGCGGCTGTGCGAGCTGGTTCGCGGGTTCAAGACCTCGGACGAGACGCTGGCCGCGGCGCGCGGGTTCGCCGAGGACGTCGGCAAGACGTGCATCGTCGTCAACCGGGACGTCTCCGGGTTCGTGACGACCCGGCTGATCGCGGCGCTGTGCGTCGAGGCGGCCCACCTGGTCGAGTCGGGCGTCGCGTCGGCGGAGGACATCGACACCGCGTGCCGGCTGGGGTTCGGCCACCCGCTGGGGCCGCTGCAGACGATGGACCTGACCGGGGTCGACATCATGCTCAATGCGACCCGCAACATCTACGACGGCACGCACGACGAGAAGTTCTTCCCGCCGGAGGTGCTGCAGCGGATGGTGACAGCGGGCGACCTCGGCCGGAAGGCCGGCAAGGGCTGGTACAGCTACGACGCGTAGCGGGTTCGCGATCACTCCTTGTCAGCACGAAGGTGACCTGTGGTGCGGATGATCTTGGGCTGAGCGTGAATCAAGATCGAATCCACCACAGATCAACTGCGCACGCGACCGACGCGTTGCTGCGGGCAGGACTTCAGCGGGGCCGCCCGGTAGCGGTCAGTGGGCGGCGGCCCAGCTCTCGCCGCTCGCGACCTCGGCGACGAACCGGACCGGGCTGCCGGCGGCCCACCAGCCGGTGGTGGCGGCAAGGGCGTCGAGCAGCAGCTGCGCGGCGGCATCGGTGTGCTCAGCCGGCACATGGACGACGAGCTCGTCGTGCAGGCACATCACGATCTCGCCGTCGAGTACGCCGAGCCCGCTGCGGACCGTCGCCGCCCACGCCTTGAACAGCTCGGCCGCCGCGCCCTGGATGACCGCGTTCCGTGCGAACCGGCCGTGGCCGGCCGTCACCTGCGCGTGCTCGCCGCCGCCGTCCTCGACGTCGCCCGCGTCTGCGCCCTCGCGCCCCAGCCGGAGCAGCCGCCCGCCGTACGTCCTTATGTCCCGGCCGGCCCGGCCGGCCTCCTCGGCGTCGCGCAGGTAGGCCATCGCGCGTGGGTAGGTGCGGTCCATGTCCCGCAGCGCCGCGCCGGCGGCGCCGGAGGTCTGGCCGTACATCGCCGCCAGCACCGCGACCTTCGCGGTCGGCCGGTCGCAGCGCAGCTGCGCTGCGACGGGCGCGTACAGGTCGTTCTCGCGGGCGGCCGCCGCGAGCGCCTCGTCGCGGGAGACCGCGGCGAGGACGCGGGGCTCGATCTGGCCGAGGTCGGCGCGGACCAGAACTCGCCCTGGTAGCGCGCGGACCGCCGTACGCAGCTCGGCCGGCAGGTTGTGCAGTCCCGCCCCCGCGGTCATCCGCCCGGCCCCACCGTCCGACGCGTTCCACCGGCCGCGCAGCCGGCCGTCGGCGCCGACGTGCTGGTCCAGCCACCGCCAGCCGTACGTCGTCGCGATCCGCTCCGCCTTGCGCCAGGCGAGCAGCGCCGCGACGGCGGCCGACGTCGACGCGTGCGGCTCGAGTCGCCACGATCTGGTGTCCGGTACGACGACGCCGATCCGGGCGAGCAGGTCGCGGACCTGCGCCGGGTTGCGCAGGTCCGCCGCCGCGCCCGGGAAGTGCCGCAGGACCTCGGTGTCGCGTGCCGCCCGGGTCGCGGCGTCCGCCTCCTCGTCCGCCGGCCGCGGGCCTATCGACTCGCGCAGCAGGTCCGACAGCACGGCGCGGTCCAGCGGCAGGCCGCGCTGCTCGAGCTCGACGGCCAGGAGCGCGGCAGCCGACTCGGCGTAGGCGGTGAGCACCGCGAGCTGCGTCCGACCCGGGGCGGGACGCGGGTCAGGGAGTGCAGCCAGCAGCGCCTGCTGGCGGTGCTGCACCTCGAGGGCGAGCTCGGCCCAGCGCCGCGCCGCACCCAGGCTCGCGCACCAGCCGCCGCCCAGCCACTCGCGGCTGAGCTGGCCGTCGGCGCGGACGGCGGCGCCGTCCTCACCGGCGAGGTCGAACAGGTCTGGCCCGCCGCGGGACTCCGCCGGAGGTGCAGCGAGCCCGTGCGCCGCGGCCCACAAGGCCGCCGGGTCGTCGCGCCGCAGTCCGTGCGCGAGCCGGCCGACGGCCGCCAGGTCCCAGCACGCGCGCACCGCCGCTCCGGCGGCGACCAGCGGAGCCGCCGCCTCGCGCGCCGACCACCACGTCCACCGGGCGTCCGCTGGCAGCAGCTGCGCTACGACGTCAGCCGGCTCCCGTGCCGCGACCTCGAGGCCGCCGCCCGCCCAGGCGAGCGCGACGCCGACGCCAGGTACGACGACGATCGCCGCCGGCTCGCCCGCGGCGAGCCCGCGTGCGGAGAGGTGGGTGGCGACGGTCACCGGCCGATTCTCGCCGTACCATCAGCAGGTGTCCCAGACTGCCACCGTCGTCGACCCGTTCGCGGTCGAGCGCGCCCTCGAGGAGATCCGGCCCTACCTGCACGGCGACGGCGGCGACATCGAGGTCGTGGACATCGTCGGGTCGGAGGTGCGCGTGCGGCTGCGCGGGTCGTGCGCGGACTGCAGCATGCAGCACGTCACCATGCGAGCCGGCGTGGAGCGGATCCTGCTGGCCCGCGTCCCCGGCGTCCGGTCGGTCGTCGCGAGCCAGCCCGAGCCGAGCGCGACTCCGGCGACTACCGTCGAGTAAGCGGCCAGCACGCGATGCCACGGTCGGCCGGTGCTGCGGGTCGACCACTGACCGATTGCGCGGCGGATCGGGAGGTCGCCGAGCGTACGGCGTGACAGCAATCGGTCAGCAGTCAGCTGAGCACCGCCGCTACCTGATGTTGTCGCCGGCGGGCCCTGGCATCGACTCGCCGACGCCGGTCACGGTGTGCGCGTCGGAGCTCGGCTCCTCGCCGGTGACGGGCTCGCCGCCGAGCGGCTCGTCGATCGGTCCGCCGGCGTCGCGCAGCTCGCCGCCGGGGAGGCCACCGGCCGCGGTCGCGCCCGCCTGGAACTGGCCGGCGGCAGGGGGCGGAACGTCCGCCGTACCGCTGTCCGGCCAGTGCGCGCCGGCTGTCGCCGCGGTGTCTCCGGCGTAGCCGCCGCTGGCCGCGTCATCCGTGGCGCTGCCGCCGGCTCCGCCGCCGCGCACCGCCGCACTCCACACCGACGCCGAGTCGGCCGTCGGGGCGGTCGAGACCGGGCCGTGCTCCGCAGCGTGCCGGTCGAGGTCGCGCAGCAGCCTGGCGCGTTCGGCGGAGGTCTGGTCGCCGCGGTGCTCGGCGTAGGTCGCCGCGCCGAGGTCGCGCAGCAGGGCGTCGGCCCGCCGCTTCGCCTGCAGCTCGCTGACCTTCGCCTGGCCCTGCGTCACACCGGCCTGGGCCTTCTCCGCGAGCTCGGTCGCCTGTGCCTTGAGCTTGTCCATGATTCCCATGCCTGCGGCCTACCCGCGGCCGTCCGCCGGGATGCCGGACGACGCAACCGAATCTCGTTCTAACTGCCCACGCCCCGGCGCAGGTGCGTCTGCAAGGGAGGTCCGTGCCGGACAGATCCTCGGTCACGCGCACGTACGCCGGACATTCGGGGGCGGCCGAGTCCAACGCGCTCTACCGGCTCCACCCGGCGAAGGGCCAGACCGGGCTGTCGGTCGCGTTCGACCTGCCGACGCAGACCGGCTACACGGCGATGTGGCTGCTGGCGCTCTACCAGGTCGTGGCCGAGGAGCAGGGCGCGGACGTCGCAGCGCTGCAGGGCACCATCCAGAACGACATCGTGAAGGAGTACCTCTCGCGGGGGACCTACGCGTTCCCGCCGGGGCCGTCGATGCGGTGACGACCGACGTCATCGCCGACACCGTGACCACCATGCCGAGTGGAACCCGATCAACATCTGCAGCTACCACCTGCACGAGGCGGGCGCGACGCCGACGCAGGAGCTCGCCTACGCGCTCTGCACGGCGATCGCCGTACTCGACGCGGGGCGTGACTGCGGGCAGGTGCCGGCGGAGCGGTTCGGTGACGTGGTCGGTCGGGTGTCGTTCTTCGTCAACGCCGGCGTGCGCTTCATCGACGAGACCTGCAAGGTGCGGGCGTCCGGCCGGCTGTGGGACGAGATGACCCGCGAGCGGTACGGCGTGATCGACGCCGCGCAGCGGCGGTTCCGGTACGGCGTGCAGGTCAACTCGCTCGGGCTGACCGAGGCAGCCGAAGAACAACGTCCAGCGCATCGTGCTGGAGAGGCTGGGTGTGACGCTGTCGAGGGACGCCTGGCGCGCGCCGTACAGGTGCCGGCCTTGAAGGAGGCGCTCGGCCTGCCGCGGCCGTGGGACCAGCAGTGGTCGTTGCGGATCCAGCAGGTGCTGGCCTACGAG
>DASQMY010000288.1:0-2064 GCA_035645255.1 Mycobacteriales bacterium | reverse complement strand
CATGGCCGGCTGCACGTGCTCCACGAACCGGACGCCGAGCCCGCTGGCCCAGCCGTCCACCGCGATCCGCTCGCGGCCGGCCGCCGACTCCAGCCGCCCCTCGTACGCCAGGTCGGACACGAACGCGGTCAGCGCCGGGTGCATCCGGTAGGTGCGGTCGAGGAAGACGCCGCGGTCCTCGGGCACGGTCGGGTGCCCGTCGAGCAGGTGCTCCAGCGCGGAGAGCCCCGACTCCCCCGGGTGCACGGCCTGCGTCGGCTGCGCCAGCTGCTGGGGGTCACCGAGCAGCACGAGTGACGTCGCCGACCGGGCCACGGCGACCGCGTTGGCCAGCGAGAACTGTCCGGCCTCGTCGATCACCAGGACGTCGACCGCCTCGGCCAGGTCCTCCCGGCACCAGAACCACGACGTCCCGCCGACCAACGACGCAGAACCGTCGAGCAGCCGGCCGGCCACGTCGCCGGCATCGCGGGACCACTCAACGCCCGGTGCCCCGCACGCCTGGGACTCCTCGCACTTCTGCAGCGCCGGCCGGCCGACGGCGCTGAGCACGTTGCCGATCACCGCGTGGGACTGCGCCGTGACGCCGACCTTCTTGCCGGCGTCGAGCAGCGCACGGATCAGCCGGGACGCCGCCCGCGTCTTGCCGCTGCCGGGCGGCCCCTGCACGGCGAGCACCTCGCCGTCCAGCGCCAGGCCGAGCCGGACGACGGCGTCGCCGGCCTCCTCCCCCGGCAGCCGGCGGGTGTCCGCGGGGACGACGCGATCCAGCAGCCGCTGCCCGAGGCAGGACTCCCCGGCCAGGACGGCGTCCGCGGTGGCCTTGATCGCGGCGCGCAGCTGCTTGTCGTCGAGCGGCCCCTCCGGACCCAGCCCGCGCGGACCCGCCGGCGCCTTGGTGCTCTTCACGACCACCCGCCCGGCGACCGCGTCCAGCGCGCGCACCTCGCCGATCCGCGCCCGGCTGTCGACGTCGAAGGCCGGCTTGCCGACCGACAGCTTGGCGTCCTGCGGCGGGAAGGTGAACTCGTAGAGCTTGCTGCGCTTCTCGGTGCCGATCTCGACCGCAGCGGACAGCCCGCCGAGCGCCGTCCGGTCCTCGACGAGCTGGTCGTCGTCCAGCTCGCCGCGGCTGAAGAACTCCCACCAGCCGGGCCGGGCCTCGCGGCGGTGCCACTGCACCAGGTCGCCGAGCAGGTCGTGGCCGCGGTCCTGCAGCTGCTCGACCAGCGCCAGCTCCGCGACCTCGGCGTCCGACCGCGGCGCCGGGACAGCGAGCTCGGCCACTCCCGGGCGCGGCTGCGGACCGTGCAGCGCCGCCAGCTCGGCCCGCTCGGTCTCCAGCCAGTCGTGCAGCTCGCGGGTGGAGTCGACGTCGTCCTTGTTGTAGTCCTCGATCGACTGCAGGCGGGCCGGGTCGCGGTCGATCAGCCACTTCTCGTACTCGACGACGCTGCTCATCGCGTCGGCGACGTCGCCGGTGTGCGCCCGCCCGTAGAAGGCCTCGACCTTCTTGATCGAGTAGGACTCCTTGCTGATCCGCATCGACTGGCGGACGACGGGATAGAGGTCGACGAACCGCTCGGCGCGCAGCAGCTGGTCGAGCTCGGCCTCGCGGACGCCGTACCGGCCGGTGAGCCGCTTGAGCGCGCTGACCTCGTAGGCGGCGTAGTGGTAGACGTGCATGCCGGGGTCGGCGTGCCAGGCCTCGACGATGCGGTCGACGAGGTCCTCGACCATGCGCCGCTCCTCGGCGGCGTCGTGCGCCCAGAGGGCAGTGAAGTCGCCTCCCCGGTTCCCCAGGCCGGCGAGGTACTCCAGCCCCTCGCCATCGCCGGCGAGCGGGTCGCCCTCGAAGTCGAGGTAGAGGTCGCCGGGGCTGGGCTCGGGGAGCCTCAAGAGCCCCTGGGCGGTCTGCGGCGTGAGCAGCGTGCGGGTGGGGACGCCGGCAGCGCGGCCGCGGAGCTGCTCGCGGGCCTGGTCGCGCAGCCGCTCGCGGGTGCCCCGGCTGATGCCGGTGTTCCTGAGGACGTCGTCGGGTGCGTCGGCGAGCTGCTCCAGCGT
>DASQMY010000287.1:0-1910 GCA_035645255.1 Mycobacteriales bacterium | reverse complement strand
GCGAGCGCCGACGGCACCAACCCGAACGCGGACAGCGCGCTGTACCGGCCACCCACGTTGGGGTCGGCGTGGAACACCTCGCGCACCCCGGCGGCGGTGGCCGCCTCGGCGAGCGGCGAGCCCGGGTCGGTCACCACGACGAACCGCCGCGCGGCATCGGCCTCGGACAGCCCGCTGTCGGTGAATGCGGCCATGAACACCCGGTACTGCGAGTCGGTCTCGACGGTCCCGCCGCTCTTGCTCGACACGACGACCACGGTGCGGTCGAGCCCGTCCGCCACCGCGGCGCGCACCTGTCCCGGGTCGGTGGTGTCCAGCACGACCAGCGGGCGGCCGGCCGTCGCGCAGACGACCTCCGGCGCCAGCGACGACCCGCCCATGCCGCAGAGCACGACGCGGTCGATCCCCTCGGCGGCGAGCTCCGCGCGCAGCGACTCGAGCCGGGGGAGCAGCTCGCGCGACGAGCGCGGCAGGTCGAGCCAGCCGAGCCGGACGGTCGCCTCGAGGGTCGCGTCCGGTCCCCACAGCGTCGCGTCCCTGCTCATCAGCGCGGTCGGCACGCCGTCCTGCACGAGCGTCCGCCGCGCCGCGTCGCGCGGGCCGACCAGCATCGCGCCGACGGTCTCGACGCGGACCGGTCCGGTCGCCGCCCGCTCCGGCTGCTCGCCGTAGAGGACCGGCGGCGGCTCGGCGGGGACCCGCCGCGGTCGCTCGGCGTGGACGCCGCCGACGGCCGGGGCGCCGCTGCCAGCTGTCGCCGTCGGGTCAGTAGGGGTCATCGCACCGCCGGCGACGGCGCTGGCGGGGGAGGGCGGCGTCTCCTCGCTCACTTGTCGCCCGTCTGCTGACCGCTGGCCGGCGACTTCTCGCGGCCCGCACTGGTCTGCTCGCCGAGCCGGGCCAGCTCACGCTGCACCCCGTCGAGCAGCTGCTGCCAGCTGTCCTCGAACTTCTGCACGCCCTCGTTCTCCAGGACCTCGACGACGTCGTCGTAGCCGATGCCGATCGACTCGAGATCGTCGAACACCGAGCGGGCGGCGTCGTAGCCCTGCGCCGCGGTCGCCCCCCGCACCGTGCCGTGGTCGGCGAACGCGTCGAGCGTCCCCTCCGGCATCGTGTTGACCGTCCCGGGTGCGACCAGCTCACCGACGTAGCGCGTGTCGTCGTACGCCGGGTCCTTGACGCCGGTCGACGCCCAGAGCGGCCGCTGCGGGCTCGCGCCGAGCGTCTTCAGCGCCTGCCAGCGCTCGGTCTCGGAGAACTGCTCGAACGCCTGGTAGGCCAGCCGCGCGTTGGCGATCGCCGCCTCGCCGCGGAGCCGGCGGGCCGTCTGCACGCGCTGGTCGTCGCCGGACTCCTTGACGATGACGTCGAGCCGGTTGTCGACCTCGGAGTCGACGCGGGAGACGAAGAACGACGCGACGCTGTCGACGCCGGTCACCGGGTTGCCGTCCGCCTGCCGCTGCTCGAGCCCGGTCGCGTAGGCGTCCATCACGGCGCGGTAGCGCTCCAGCGAGAAGATCAGTGTGACGTTGACCGAGATGCCCTCGCGGATGCACGACGTGATGGCCGGCAGCCCCTCGACGGTCGCCGGGATCTTGATGAAGAGGTTGGGCCGGTCGATCAGCTCCCAGAGCGCCCGGGCCTCCTCGAGCGTCTTGTCGGTGTCGCGGGCGAGCCGCGGGTCCACCTCGATGCTGACCCGGCCGTCGACGCCCTCGGTGAGCTCGTACGTCGGCAGGAAGACGTCGCAGGCATCGCGGATGTCGGCCGTCGTCAGCGCCCGCACCGTCTCGTCGACGTCGGCACCGGACGCCGCCAGCTCCGCGGTCTGCGCGTCGTACGCCGACCCGGCCTCCAGCGCCTTCTGGAAGATGGTCGGGTTGCTGGTCACGCCGACGACGTGCCGG
>DASQMY010000286.1:0-13003 GCA_035645255.1 Mycobacteriales bacterium | reverse complement strand
ACAGGCATGCGGGCGCGGCTCACAGCGCGCCTCGGTGTGCGCCAAGCCTACCCGTAACGGGCGACCGTCCCCGCAGTGATGTTGGTCGTAGCCAGCCACCACCACCGCGGGGACGGCGAGCTGCTAAGCGCTGCGCGGGTTCGCCGGCGACACCGCGGCCCACGGGCCGCGGATCGCGAAGCTGAGCCCGCCCCCGGTGCCGCCGAAGATGTTGCCGAACAGCGTCCGGTTGTCCGGGGAGAACGTGACGCCGGCGAGCTCGGCGGTGTTGAGCGCGTTCCGCGCGATGGGGAAGGGCAGTCCGTTCTGCGCGACGCCCACCAGGTACTGATCGCCGAGGCCGTCCTCCGCGAGGATCACACCGCCGCCGAACGGCGACACCGTGATGTTGTCGGGCCGGCCGAACCTCGTGCAGCTGCCGCCGTTGAAGATCAGCTCGAGGGTCAGGGCGTTGGCCTTCGGGTCGTAGCGCCAGACCTGGCCGTCATGCGGATGTCCCTCGGCCCGGTCGTTGCTCGCGAATGAGGAGACGATGAAGACGTGGCCGTCGCCGTACCAGGCGCCTTCCAGCTTCTCGGCGCGGGTGACCTCCTCGTCGACCAGCTGCATCCTCGTCGGCACAGTGACGGCCAGCGGGTCCGGGACCGGCACCCAGTCGACGTCGTTGAACCGGGTGTTGACGTCGCGGACCTCGGACAGGTCGCGCACGTCGGGCAGCCGCATGGCCTCCAGCAGTCCGCCGGCGCGGTAGCTCCCGTATCCCCCTCCGGCGTCCGCCGGTGTGAACCGGTAGAGCAGCCCGTACGGCGCGCCGGCATCCTCGGTCAGGTACGCAACCGAGGTCGCGGGGTCGACCGCGACGGCCTCGTGGGCGTATCTACCCATGCCGGTGAGGGGCATCGGGTCCACGTTGTTCGACGGGTTCGCCGGGTCGACCTCGAAGACCCAGCCGTGGTCGTGCTGGAACACGCCGTCGTGGATCCGCATGCCCGCGCGCACCTCGGTCTCCTCACAGCTCAGCCAGGTGCCCCACGGGGTGCGGCCGCCCGCGCAATTGCGCACGGTTCCGCCCAGGCTGCCGTACTCGGAGAGCACGTCGAGGTCGTCGTCGAGCTCGACGGTCATCGTGCCGCCGGGGACCAGCTGTCCCTTCGCGCCGGCCGCCCGGTCGAAGGTGAACTCCGGCGCGGCCGGCACCCGAACCGAGTCGATGTGGCACTCGTGGTTGCGCACGAGCCGCACGCGGGAGGCGTCGGCGCCGGGGAACGTCGCCATCCCGTCGTGCCGGGTCGGCACCAGGCCGCCGGTCGCGGGCGTCCTGTACTTCGAGAAGGTCCGGTACGAGAAGCCTTCGGGGAGATCGAGCACGCGGGCCGGGTCGGGGACGAGCGGCCCGTAGCCGTACGCCTCACCGCTCGGCGTCGCGTAGGCCGCCTTCGTGCCGAACAGCGCACCCACGCTTCCCGTCAGGCCGATCCCGGCGCCTACTGCGCCGGACCGGATGAGCAGATCACGTCGTGACAGAGCCATCCCCGTCACCTCCGATCTGGTAGGGAGCTGTCCCGTACCTCGACCGGCGAGGCACGGTCACGCGGGCAGGGTCGGACCGGCCGACGAAGCGGCACAAGACTAGAAATGACTAGTCAGTCAGCGCGCCGGTCAGCGCGCCGGTCAGCCCGGACCGGTCACCTGAACGTCGTACCCGCGACCGGGCGCCAGCAGCTCGAGCAGCCCCGCCGCCTCGGCGAGTACGGCGGACCGGTGCGCCTTGGGCAGCGGGACCGACTGGCGGATCTCCAGCACCGACGAGTCGCCGGCGCGCCGCAGCGCCCACATCGCGCTGACCAGACCGTCCACCAGCAGCGAGCCGACGTAGCCTCCGGTGCCGCCCTGCAGCGGCTGGTGCGGGGCGTCCGCCACGATGCGCGCGCGGTCGGCGTACCCGAGGATGGCGTTGTCGTACTCGCCGAAGAACCGCGGCGGCGCAGGGGTTTCCGGGTCTGGCAGCGGCCCGTCCGGCACGTCGACCAGCTCCCTGCCGTCGGGGCCGGACAGCCGTCGGATCCGGTCGCCGAGCCGGTCGACGACCTCGCGCAGCCGGGTAAGCCCGCACCACGCCTGGATGTCCTTGACGCTCGCCGGGCCGAAGGCGGTGAGGTAGCGGACCACCAGATCGTCGGGCGTCATCGCCGGCTCGGCTCGGCCGTCGAGCCACGCCTCGACCGCGAGCCAGGCCGGCCGGCCGCTGCGCCCCCACTCGCCGCGCGGCGTCGGCTGCACCGCTGGCACCAGGTAGCTGACCGCGAGCGCCATCGAGTCGGCGTCGAGGTGGCCGTACCGCTCGTGCAGCAGCCGGCCGAGCTCGGCGCGGCCGAGGGGCTGCTCCGAGATCAGCTCGCGGGCCGTGGCGACCACCTTGGCCAGGTCGTCCCCGCGCAGCTGCTGGCCGAACGACGTACCGGCGAAGGTCCTGGTCAGCACCGGCTGCATCAGCGGGCGCATCGCGAGCGCGTCGGCCGCTGTCACCGTGTGGATGGTCGTCCGCATCAGCGGCGTGCGGACGACCGACCGGTCGACCATCAGGCCGGAGAGCTCGGCCGGGTCGAAGCCGTCGAGCCGGTTCCACAGCGAGATGTAGGGCACCAACGGCACCTGCGCCTGCAGCCCGACCAGGTGCCGGGCGGCGTCGTACGCCGGCATGCGGACGCGCTCGAGCAGCAGCTGCCGGTGCAACGTCGCCCGATTCAGCGCGCGGCCGGTCAGCACCGAGGATTTGTCCCTTCTTGGCGGCAAATGTCGCAGGACTGCGCGCTGATCGCGGGGGCCACACACTCCGGTCCAGTCCCGCGCCTGGCAACCGTGCCACCTGCTGCAGTGGGAGGGAAGCATGGCGAGCGACGCACCTGATCCGGCCTCGCTCGTCGAAACGGACGTCCGTGGCGAACCGGTGTCCAGCGTCGGTCAGCGGCACATCTGTCGCGCGGTGTGCTGGCCGCTGATGGTCCAGTCGGTTTCGCCAGGCCGGACCAGCCAGATGTCGTGGCGCACCACGTCAGCGCCTGACGGCGGTCGAATCCGGCCTGGGGGCAGCGCCTCGAGGGCGCATCGCGATGCAGGTCGCTCCGATGCCATCCGGCCGGGGGAGAGGCAGGTGAGGGTTCCAGCCGGGTGTCGACGGTCGTACTGCCCTTGTAGATCAAATACCATCGCGGCACCCTGCGCGGCGACGGGGTCGCGATCGCACCGGATGAGGAGCTGTCGTCGTCGATGAAGGATCTGTTGCGCAACCCGCGCTTCTACCTGCTGGTCGGTGCGGCGGTGGGCGGCGCCGCGGTGGCAGTCGCGCTCTTCGGCGCAGGTGCGGGCGTGGTCGTGGTGGCCGGACTCACCGCGGCCGCTGTTGCCGTCGGGCTGCGGGCGCTACGGCTGCATGCCAGGCACGCCAGAGAGCTCAAGGTCGTGCGGGCCGAGGTCGGCGCGCTGGACGCCGAGCTGAAGCTGCTCCGCACGACGATCTCCCGGGCCAGCTCGGCGGTCGCGGGGTCGGACAGCGAGGTCGTCCGGCGGCTCGACTCGCTCGACCGCAGGCTGACCCGCGGCCGGGCGGCCGAGCTCGCGCAGATCGAGGCGATGATCAACCTCCACTCGGTCGTGCGCGTCAGTCAGGCGATGCCGGCCAGCGGCGGCGGGTGGGCGGTGCCCGCAAGGACGCTGCTCGAGCTCTGCGCGCTGGTGATCGAACGCCGACCCCAGACGATCGTGGAGTGTGGGTCCGGCGTGTCGACGGTCTGGCTCGCGAGCACGGTCCGGCAGTGCGGCTACGGCGCGCGCATCATCTCCCTCGAGCATCTCGAGGAGCACCGGGACAAGACCCTGGCCGAGATCCGCCGGCACGGTCTGGAGACGCTCGTCGACGTCCGCTCCGCCCCGCTGTCCGAGGTCGTCATCGATGGCACGCCGTGGACGTGGTACGACGTCCGCGCGCTCGACGACGTCGAGGAGTGCGACCTGCTCTTCGTCGACGGCCCGCCCGGGACGACCGGAGTGCTCGCGCGCTATCCCGCGTTGCCGGTGCTGAAGGATCGGCTCACAGCCGACGCGGTCGTCGTGCTCGACGACGTCGACCGGCCGGACGAGAAGCAGACGGTCGAGAAGTGGTCCGAGCAGCAGGCGTGGCGCCGGGTGGTGCCGATCGCGGGCCCGCACGCCGCGGTGATCCTCTACCGGTGAGCCAGCCGCTCTGCCCGCACGGCAAGAACCCGGTCGTGACGCGCGCGCGCCCGGTCGGCGTCGAGCTCCGGTGCTGCATGGAAACCTGACCACCGCTCCGTCGCCGACCTCAGGAAGTAGTCGTTGGGCGGGTTCCAGGTGTGCCCGGCGCCGTGCCGGCACAGCATGAAGCCGAGGCCGTGCGTGCGGTAGATTCCGCCGCCACTGCTGCTCACCGCCTTGACCACCGACCGGTCGACCGCGCGCGGTGTCGGGCCCCAGCCACCGACCTCGGCCAAGTCGCTCCGCCGGATCAGCATCGTCGGGCCTGCGACGTACCCCGCGTAGTGGTCGTAGCCGCTGTGCGGCAGCCGGCGGATGGTCACGTCGATGTCGGCCAGGTAGATGTACTCGTCGGCCGTCCCGACCAGCATCGCGCTCGAGTAGTCGGCCGCGAGCAGCAGATCGGTGACGTGGTGCGGTCCGTACCAGTCGTCGTCGTCCATCTTCGCCACGAACTCCCCCGAAGCGCGCGCAGTCATCGCGTTGAGCACCTCGCCGAGCGGCATGCTGCTCGGGCAGCGCATCGTCACGACCGGCCGCTCGATGCCTTCGAGCATGGCGACGAGCGCTTCGTCGGTGACGTCGACACCGTGCAGAGCGACGACGATCTCGAGATTGGGGTGGTCCTGTGCCGCGATGTCGAGCAGCGCCTGCCGCACGTACTCGACCCGCATGGTCGACAGCAGCACGGAAACCGTCGGCTGAGCGAGGGAGTCGAGCCCGAGCTCGGCGCGGACCGCCCGCCACTGCGCGGCGCTGCCGTGCCACCTCAGCGCGGCCCGGCGGGCCCGGACCGCGGCGACCTCCCGGCGGAGCGGGGTCGCGACCGTGCTGGCGTCGACCGTCTCCAGCGCGGCGACGAGCTCCGGGTGCAGCAGTGCCCGAACGTCCCGCCGCATGCGCCCGGCCAGGGTCGGTACGGCGGCCGCAGCGAGCTGCGTGAGGAGCCCGGCCACGACGCGGCCGGGCACGTGGTGCAGCGCGCTCGCGTCGACGTGGGTGAGCTCGCGGAGCGGCGCGAGCTCCCCGTACGACAGCAGCCCGTCGGCGGGGAGCACCACGTGGTCGCGGCCATCGACGCCGACGACCCGCAGCGTGAGACCGCCGGCCGTATCCGTGGCGATCACCTCGCCGTGGTCGCGGACGCCGGTGGGCCGGAAGCCGTGTGGGTTGACGACGGTTACGTCGACCGGCGGGCACCGGGACGACACGTCGACGTGCGGCGGGGCCGGCTGCCCGGTCGAGCCCGCCCCGCCGACCGTCACGACGTTCGGGCCGAAGCTCTGTCGCCTGCCCCACGTGACGTCCGCGTTGGCGAGCGTGCGCGCCGACCGGTCGCCGGCCGTCCACGCCGCCGCGGTCCAGTCGAGCAGTGCCGGCCGCAGCCCCGCACTGCGTACGGCGGGCCGGTGGAGCTCCACACCGGCGAGGAGGTCACTCACCACGGTCCGGACGGACGCGGCAGCCGCGAAGCGCACACGGATCGACGTGCCGGCCGCCACCGGGGAGTCGACCGCGAAAGCTGTCACGGCCGGCAGCGACGGGTCGGACAGCGCGCCGACCGCGGCCCGTCCCGGCGGCGGCTGCTCGTCGATCGCGACAACCACCTCCAGCGCGCTGCCCAGCGACAGCAGCACCGGCAGCGCGGCGCGCAGGACGGCGTAGCTCCGCGCCGCGACCACGACGACCGACCAGTCGGTGCGGCGGTGCGCGTCGACGGCGTCCGGTGGCATGGCGAGCGGATCGATCCGGACGGCTGAGATGCCGGGCGGCACGGCGGGGGCGACAACCGCCTCGGCTGCGTCGAAGACCGCGACGAGCAATGTCGCGGCGCCCGCCGGCACCGCCGCTCGCTCGCGAGCATCCGGACTCGTCGCGACTGGCCGGACGACCCGCAGGGCGAGGCGGGCGTGCCGCCGGCGGAACACCTCGACGCGGTCGGCCGGGGCCGTCGACCCGAGCGCGCCGAGCGGCACGACGAACGCCTCCGCCGCGATGCGGTCACAGTGCAGCGCCGACCTGTTGGTCTCGCCGTCCTGCCTGATCGCGAGCGCGATGTTCCAGACCGGTGTCTCGTCCGGGCTCACCGGCGACAGCTCGCCGAGGTCTACATCGGCCGACCAGGTCAGCGCATCGGCTGTGAGGGTGTACTCGACCGGTGCGACCACTCGACCCGGGCGACCCGCCTGCCGCAGCACCAGTCGCACCTTGTGCCGGGCATCGCTTCGCAGCGCTCCGAGCTGGTTGACGACCCGGCCAGACAACGACAGGACCGAGTCGCCGGAGTGGATCGACGTCACCTCGTTGTGCAACGGCCGGCTGCCGAACGGCAGCTCGTGCAGCCCCAGGTGGGTCACGTCCAGCGCCTCGCGGCCCATCGGCTGGTCGAGGTACCTCGCGGACCAGAAGACCCGGTCGCCACGCCGGTGCAGCCGCGTCGGATACCACCCGAACCGGATGTGGCGCACGACGTCCATCGCCTCGTCCGCGTCGCCCTGCCGGATCATGAACGCGAGGATGCGACGCATCGGGTCAGCCGTGCGTAGCGCTGCTTCGTCGAGCGACCGCAGGTGCTCCGCCGCGAGCGCCATGAACTCGCGCTGGTAAGCCGCGTCGCGCTCGGCGAGCGTCGCGGCGTACAGCCAGAGGTCGAGGTTGACGAACCGGCGCTGCTTGAAAATCCGCAGCTCGCTGCTCGGCTGCGCCGCGAGGAATGCGTCGACTCGGCGATGCGCCTCGAGCCGGTCGCGGAAGTTGGCGATCTCGTGGCGGCGGCGGGTGATCGACGGCCGGTGGCTGGGGCGGTCGTGGCGGCGATAGCAGTAGACGTCGGAGGGATCCACGGCAATCGTCCGCGCGAGGCAGTAGACCTCGGTCGTGAAGACGATGTCCTCGTAGAGGATGTCCTCCACGAAGCGCAGGTTGTGCTCGTCGAGGAACGCCGTCCGGTACAGCTTGCTCGGCGCAATGGTGTCGTCGAGCAGCTCTGGTCGCGCCGTGACACCGCTGACGACGTCGCTGTGGGCGAACAGCTCCTCGGCCCAGATGCGCTCGCGCCCCGTCTCGATGTTGTGCATGGTGCACCTGCCCACGACGACGTCTGCGCCGGTCGCCCGCGCGGTCGACAGCAGTGCCGCGCACGCAGTCGGGGTCAACAGGTCGTCACTGTCGAGCAGCGTGACGTACGGCGCCTGCGCACGGTCGAGGCCGACGTTGCGCGGCCGGCCGCATCGACCGCTGTTGACCGCGAGGTGGACGACCTCGACGCGCGGGTCGGTCGCGGCGAACCCGTCGGCGACCTGCGCCGTCCCGTCGGTCGAACCGTCGTCCACGACGACCACCTGGATGTCGCGGTGCGTCTGCCCGAGTGCCGACCGCATCGACGCGGGGAGGTTGTCCGCGTCGTTGTACGCGATGACGACGATCGTGACGTCCGGCGTCACTAGCGGCGGACCAGCGTGAAGATGCCGCAGCCGTAGGTGAGCCCGAACGACTTCCGGGCCGCCTTGTCGGCGACGTCGACGTCCCGGTGGAGCCGACCGCGGTCGTCGACGTAGGCGAACGCGCCGACGTCGAAGACGCCCGCGGCGAGGTCTTCGACGACGTAGGGGACGCTGAAGACGCGGTGCGCGTCGAACTCGATGCGCTGCCGCCTGCTGATGGGCACCGAGAAGTAGAACGTCCCGCCGGGCCGCAGCATGCGGCACAGGTTGTCCCATCCCTTGCGGTAGCCGTAGTAGTCGACACGGTCGCCGTACCGGCCGAGGCCGAAGTGCTCGAGCGCGTGCAGGCACGACAGGGAGTCGCAGTAGCCGTCGTAACGCGCGTCCGGCTCGGTGATGTCCCGCTGGATGAACGCGACGTTGCGTGCGCCCGACCTGATCGGCCGGATGTCGAAGACGTCGATCGGGCGGAAGGCCGCGACGTGCGCTACGAAGCCGTCGACGCGCGAGCCGACGTCCGCGTGCCGCTCGGGAGCCGCGGCGAAGATCTGCTGTGCGACGTGGAGGTCCTGGTGGAAGTACTGCCCCTTCGCGACTCCGCCGGCCGCGAAGCGGTCCGTGAGGCACGGGTACGCCGACGTGAGCGGGAACTCGCCGGCGGACCGCTGGGCCTGGGCGTACAGCTCGCGGCGGTTGGCGATGTACGGCCGGATGCCGCGCAGGCTCCGGCGCAGTCGGGCCGGGTCGAGGCCGGCATCCCGAGCGAGCCGCGTCAGCTGCGTCTTCCGCGTGATCATCGGCTGAGCCGCCGGCCGAGCTGCGCCAGCAGACCGCGCCGTTCCGCGGGTTCGCCGACGGTCCACGAGCCCCAGTCCGGCCGGGCGTCGATCGTCAGCCAGTCGGGCCACAGAAGGTCGCGGTCGACCGACTTCGGGTTGGCCCACCACGGTCGCGGCGCGACGGTGATCCGGCCCGGCTCACGCCCGAGCGTCGCGCCCCACCAGCTGAACGTGCTGTTGGCGATGATCCAGTGCGTCGCGGCCGACATGAGCAGCACGCTCTGCAACGCCGGTTCGCCCTGCGGCGGCTCCACGATCACCCGGTCGGCACCGGCCAGGAGCAGGTTGTCGCGCAGCCACGCCACGTCGTCGCTGAAGAGGACCGGCACGGCATCGGGCGATACGCGCGCGACCAGCCGCCACGCCGCGCTGTAGTAGTCGAGCGAGCAGCCGCCGTGGTGTGCCGCGGTCCGCTCGTTCTCGACGTAGTCCCCGCGGCGCACATGGACCGCCACCGCGGTGCGGGGGAGCGCCCGTCTCATCTGCTTCAGCCAGTCCCCGCGCACGGCAGGCGCGAGCAGAACGCGCCGCAGCTCGGCAAGTGCAGGCTGCACGTACCGTGGAAGCGGGAAGTAGCCATGCAGAGCCACCGGCGCGGTGAGCTTGGCGACGGTGTCGTCGTAGCGGTAGCCGGCCTCGCGGAACGTCAGCTCGTCGGGGAACTGAGTCGCGGCACCCGCCTCGACGCTCACCTTTCGAAGGCCGCCGGCGACCGGCTCTAGCTCGAACTGCCGCACCCGCTGGGTGCCGAACCAGGCCGGGTCGAGGACCAGCCGGGCATCGGTACGGCGGGCGACGGTGAGCCCGCACGCCAGCTGGAGCAGCTGGTTGCCGAGCCCGCCCTTCAGCACGACGACGACGCTGTCGTTGTCCGGCATCGAACGCTCCCGTCAGCCACTCCCGGTGCAGAGCACTCTAATGACGGTGCCCGAGCGGTCGCAGCAGTTCCGCTCGCGACCGGAGGAAGTACTGCTCCGGGACGCTGCGCGCCGCCGTCACGGCCAGCTCGTACTCGGTCCGCACGGAGACCACTGACGGCTGGCCGCGGTGCCTGCGCGACCAGCCGTCAGTGTGGAGCAGCCGCAGCCGCTACGCCCCGGAGTGGGCGCGCAGCTGCTTGAGGCTCCGCGAGAGCAGCCGGGACACATGCATCTGGCTGATGCCCACCCTGGCTGCGATCTCCGACTGCGACAGGCCTTCGAAGAACCGGAGGCCGATGATGTTGCGCTCGCGCTCCGGCAGCGCGGCGAGCGCGGGGATGAGCCACGACCGCTCGTCTGCGGCGCCGAAGCCCGCCTCCGAGATCGCCGGCTCGCGGCGCCGGGTCGGCGACTCCGGGTCGACCGGCACGTCGAGCGACTCGAGGTAGAACGTCTCGCCGGCACCGAGGGCCTCGATCACGGCCTCCTCGGAGGCGCCGATCTCCCTGGCGACCTCCGCCACCGTCGGCGGGCGCTCCAGCGACATGGTGAGCGTCTCGCGTGCCTTGCGAACGGCGAGGTAGACCTCCTGGACCGGGCGCGGCACGTGCATGCCCCAGCCGGTGTCCCGGAAATAGCGCTTGATCTCGCCCACCATGACGGCACGCGCGTAGGTGCTGAACAGCACACCGCGCTCGCCGTCGAAGCGCCGGGCGGCCTTCACCAGCCCGAGCAGCGCCACCTGGCGCAGGTCGTCGAGTGCCTGGCCGCGCCCGGCGAACCCGGCCGCGAGCCGGTAGGCCATCGGCATGCCCTCGCGGACGAGCGCCTCGAACTGCTCACGCTCAGCGGAGGTCTGCGGTGCGGGTGTGACGAGCGACAGCGTGCTGCGCTGCGCAGTGGTGGTCCTGGGAGCCGAGCCGTGTTCCGTGGCGGTGGACACCGGGTGTCTCCTCGCGTTGCGTTCTGCGGCGCGAGGGTCCGGGTCTGGGGACAGCCAAGCACCGTTGGAGAAGGATTCTCCTGGCTGCTGTCTCAACCAAGGCCACCGTCTAGCCACGAATGACCGGGTCGCCACCTAGCGCGAGAGTTAGTGATCCCTTACCGCCGGTGGACCGCCCGGCCCGCCTGGTCGACTCGCCGGCGACGCCGGGTCAGCAGCCGACGAGGCGCTCGGCGAGATAGCCGTCGAGCTGGTCGAGGGAGACCCGCTCCTGGGCCATGCTGTCGCGGTCGCGGACGGTCACCGCGTTGTCGTCGAGGCTGTCGAAGTCGAACGTCACGCAGTACGGCGTGCCGATCTCGTCCTGGCGGCGATAACGCTTGCCGATCGCCTGGGAGTCGTCGAACTCGACGTTCCACCGCTGCCGCAGCCGGTCGGCGAGCTCCCGCGTCGCCGGGGACAGCCGCTCGTTGCGGGAGAGCGGCAGCACGGCGACCTTGACCGGCGCGAGCCGCTTGTCGAGCCGCAGCACGACCCGCTTCTCCATCGTGCCCTTGGCGGTCGGGGCCTCGTCCTCGGCATAGGCGTCCAGCAGGAAGACCAGCGTCGCGCGGTCCACGCCGGCGGCCGGCTCGACGACGAACGGCGTGTAGCGCTCGCCGGTGTCCTGGTCGAAGTAGGACAGGTCGGTGCCGGACGCCTTGCTGTGCGCAGTGAGGTCGAAGTCGGTGCGGTTGGCGATGCCCTCGAGCTCGCCCCACTCGGTCCGCGCGAAGTCGAACTTGTACTCGATGTCGACGGTCCGCTTCGAGTAGTGGGAGAGCTTCTCCTTCGGGTGCTCGAACAGCCGCAGCCGCTCCGGCGTGATGCCGAGGTCGACGTACCAGGCCATCCGCTGCTCGAGCCAGTACTCGAACCACGTCTCGTCCTCGCCCGGCGGCACGAAGAACTCCATCTCCATCTGCTCGAACTCGCGGGTCCGGAAGATGAAGTTGCCGGGAGTGATCTCGTTGCGGAACGACTTGCCGATCTGGCCGATGCCGAACGGCGGCTTCTTGCGGGCCGACTGCTGGGCGTTGAGGTAGTTGACGAAGATGCCCTGCGCCGTCTCCGGGCGGAGGTAGGCGACCGAGGAGCTGTCCTCGGCCGCGCCCATCTGCGTCTTGAACATCATGTTGAACTGCCGCGGCTCGGTGAACTGACCGCGCGTGCCGCAGGCCGGGCACACGAGGTCCTTGAGGCCGCCCGCCGGCGGCTTGCCGTGCTTGACCTCGTAGGCCTCCTCGAGATGGTCCGCGCGGTGTCGCGTGTGGCAGGAGACGCACTCGGTCAGCGGGTCGGAGAAACCGCCGACGTGGCCGCTCGCCTCCCACACCGCCGGGTTGAGGATCACCGACGAGTCGAGGCCGACGACGTCGTCGCGGCCGTGCACCAGGGTCTTCCACCACTGGCGCTTGACGTTGTTCTTCAGCTCGACGCCGAGCGGGCCGTAGTCCCAGCCGCTGCGCAGGCCGCCGTAGATCTCGCTGCTGGGGTAGACCAGGCCGCGTCGCTTGGCGAGGTTGACGATGGTGTCCATGCGGTCGGCCATGGCGGCTGGCTCCAGTCCGGCTGGCGGTCGGCGGAAGGTGTTGGTGTCGCAGGTTATCGGCGCGGGTCCGGCGTACCCAAACGGGTTGTCAGCGGTCCAGCTGGAGCCGCAGCCGCAGCCGGCCCTTGCAGTACGGCGTCAGCTCTACGGTGCCGGCGTGCCGACCGGCGAACTGCCCGTCGGCACCGGCGTTGCCGCGCTCGGCGGTGCCGCTCGCGGTGTAGCCCGCGGACTGGAGCCCGGCGATGACGGCGTCACGGGCGGCGCCGACCTGCTCGCCCGGCAGGTGCCCGAAGTGATAGGCCGTGCTCCCCTGCGTCCTGCGGTCGTACCAGGTCACCCCCTGCACCGGTACGTCGGACGGCGGCGACGCGGCCGCGTCCGCCGGCTTGAGCAGATCACCGCACGGTCGGCGCAGCAGCGCCTCGCCGCCGCGCTGGCTGTCCGGCGCCTCCCGGCCGCCGGAGCATGCCAGCAGCGTCAGCGTCGCGCCGACCACGGCGGCGGCCGGGCGACCGGTCACTCCGCCTCGCGGCCGGGGGCGGGTCCCGCCGCCTCGCCGACGGCGACGGTGGCGGCGTCACGCGCCCGGTCGCTCACCCGCACGGCCCCGGCGGCGCCGGGCCCGTCGCCGTACAGGACCTCGTAGGCGCTCGGCTCCTCCGCCGCGAGTGCCAGCAGCGGCGTCGCGGTCATCTTGACGTCGAACGCACTGAGCGAGCGCCGGTAGCTGCCGACGTGGTCCCACTCGGTCGTGAGCAGCCAGCGGGTGGCGTCGTCGACCGCCCGCGCGATGCGGCCGCCCTGGTAGCCGGGCCGCGCCGACAGCGCGCCGAGCGCTGCCTCGGCTCGGTCGCGGAACCGCGCGGCGTCCGAGTCGGGCACGGTGAATCGGGTAACTACGACAAGCACCTGACACCGCCCGCTCCGTGTCCCATGATGGCCGCTTACGGTAGCCGAAGGAGCCCGCTTGCCATCCCAGAGAAGGCCGCCTC
>DASQMY010000285.1:0-2119 GCA_035645255.1 Mycobacteriales bacterium | reverse complement strand
TACAGAGGTCGTCGAGGTCCGCGCCGCGCGCGTGGAGCAGCACCGTCGCCTCGGTGCGGTCGACGGTCGCTCCGTCGCGCGCCCGCCGCAGGGCGCGGCGCAGCGCATCGGGGCCGGGACCGGACATGCGATCAGCCTAGTCGCCGCCGCGGACAGGCCCGCGCCCGCGCCCGGTCGTCACGATCGTCACCCCCACCGGATCCGACGGCGGCGTGGCGGATGTGGATCAGGTTGGGCGCCGGAGGACTGAGTCGCGCGTCTCGGCATGTGGTCAACGCCGCTCCTCTCTCACGCGCTGGATCGGGAACGGCGGCCGGCACGCCGCGCACGCCGCCGGCGACGGGCATCGCCCGTCGGGCCGGTACGGTTCGGGTGGCTGAAGGGAGCCCGCTGTGATCGTCGTCCTGGCCGGTGGCATCGGCGGTGCGCGCTTCCTGCGCGGGCTGCTCGCGGTGGTCGGGCCCGGGCAGGTGACGGTGGTCGGCAACACCGGGGACGACATCACCCTGCACGGGCTGCGCGTCTGCCCTGACCTCGACACCGTGATGTACACGCTCGGCGGCGGGATCAACGAGGAGCAGGGCTGGGGCCGCAGCGACGAGCGGTTCACCGTCGCCGAGGAGCTCGCGGCGTACGGCGAGCCTGACTGGTTCACGCTCGGCGACCGCGACCTGGCGACCCATCTGGTCCGCACCCGGCTGCTCGGCGAGGGCATCCCGCTGTCCGAGGTGACCAGGCGGCTGTGCGCGAGGTGGCGGCTCCCGCTCGAGCTGCTGCCGATGACCGACCAGCCGGTGGAGACGCACGTCGTCGCGGACGGCCGGCAGATGCACTTCCAGGACTACTGGGTGGGGCTGCACGCCGCCGTGCCGGTCGACCGGGTGTGGCTCGCCGGCGCGACCGACGCCCGCCCGGCACCAGGCGTCCTCGAGGCGATCGCCGCCGCCGACGTGATCCTGCTGCCGCCGTCCAACCCGGTCGTCTCGGTCGGCACGATCCTCGACGTGCCCGGCATCCGAGCCGCGATCGGCGCGGCGGCCGCGCCGGTTGTCGGGGTCTCCCCCCTCATCCGCGGCGCACCGGTCCGCGGCATGGCCGACCGGATGCTCGCCGCGATCGGGGTCGACTGCACCGCCGCAGCGGTCGCCGCCCACTACGGCGCCGCTGTCGACGGCGGCCTGCTGGACGGCTGGCTCGTCGACACGGCCGACGCGGACGAGGTCGGCGGCGTACCGGACGGCATCGTCGTCGAGTCACGGCCGCTGTGGATGTCCGACCCCGAGGCGACCGCGGCCATCGCCAAGGCGGCCCTGGACCTGGCGGAGCGGCTCGGTGGCTGAGCCGGTCGACGTGACCGGCCGCTACGAGGTGTGGGCGCCGGACGGTCTGCCGGAGGTCGCCCCCGGCGACGACCTGGCCGACCTGATCGCGGCAAGTGACCTCGACCTGCGGGACGGCGACGTCGTCGTCGTCACGTCCAAGGTCGTCTCCAAGGCGGAGGGCCGGCTGGTCGCCGCGCCGGGGACGCCGGCCGAGCGGGAAGCCGCGCGCCAGGCCGCGATCGACGGCGAGTCGGTGCGCGAGGTGGCCCGCCGCGGCACGCTGCGGATCACCCAGACGCACCACGGGTTGGTGATGGCCAACGCGGGCGTCGACGCGAGCAACGTCGCCGACGGCACGATCGCGCTCCTCCCGCTGGACAGCGACGAGTCGGCGCGGCGGATCCGCGACCGGCTGCGCGCGCTGTGCGGCGTCACGGTCGCCGTGGTCGTGTCCGACACGTTCGGCCGGCCCTGGCGGCACGGGCTGACCGACGTGGCGATCGGCTGCGCGGGCATCGCGGCGGTGCGCGACTACCGCGGCCGGCGGGACGCGCACGGCCACGAGCTGGCGATGACCGAGGTGGCCGACGTCGACGAGATCGCGGCCGCGGCCGAGCTGGTGATGGGCAAGACCGCGGGCCGCCCGGTCGCCGTCGTCCGCGGCCTCTCGTACGGCGACGACGCGGCGGCCGCCGGCGTGCGCCCACTGATCCGGCCGGCCGAGGACGACCTGTTCGCGCTGGGCACCGCGGAGGCGCGCGCGGCCGGCGCCGCCGAGGCCCACGCGGCCGGCGCCG
>DASQMY010000284.1:0-3037 GCA_035645255.1 Mycobacteriales bacterium | reverse complement strand
TCGAGCATTACGAGAAGCTCGAGGGCTCCACGCTGTCACTGGAGGGCAAGGCCAACCGGCTCTCCACGTTGATCCGCAACAACCTCGGCATGGCGATGCAGGGTCTGGCAGCGGTCCCCTTGTTCGCCGGCTACGACCTGGTCACGGGCGCGGGGCGCATCTTCAGCTACGACATCACCGGCGGCAAGTACGAGGAGCAGTCGTTCTTCTCGGTCGGCTCGGGGTCCGGGCCGGCGCGCGGCGCGCTGAAGAAGCGCTTCCGCGACGACATGCCGGCCGACGACGCGGTCAGGGTCGCGGTCGACGCGCTGTACGACGCGGCCGACGAGGACGCCGGCACCGGCGGCCCCGACCTGATCCGCAAGATCTACCCGGTCGTCGCGGTCGTCACCGACGAGGGCTACCAGCGGGTCCCGGACGAGGAGATCGGCGCCATCGTCGAGTCGATCTTCGCCGACCGGCACGCCAACATCGGCGGCTGACGCCGCCGCACCGAGCGCAACTACGACCGAAGGGCCGACCGTGGCGACGCCGTTCTACGTCTCTCCCGAGCAGCTCATGCGCGACCGCTCGGAGTACGCCCGCAAGGGGATCGCGCGCGGTCGCAGCGTGCTCGTCGTCACCTACGCCGAGGGCATCCTGTTCGTCGCGGAGAACCCGTCCAGCGCGTTGCACAAGGTCAGCGAGATCTACGACCGGATCGCCTTCGCCGCAGTGGGCAAGTACAACGAGTTCGAGTCGCTGCGGGTCGCCGGCGTCCGGCTTGCCGACATGCGCGGCTACGCCTACGACCGCCGCGACGTGACCGGCCGCGGCCTCGCCAACGCCTACGCGCAGACGCTCGGAACGATCTTCACGCAGGAGCAGAAGCCCTACGAGGTCGAGATAGTCGTCGCCGAGATCGGCGACCGGCCGACGGACGACCAGATCTACCGCCTGACGTACGACGGGTCCGTCGCCGATGAGCGGGGCTTCGTGGCCATGGGCGGGCAGTCGGAGCCACTCGCGGCGTACCTGAAGGAGCACCACCACGAGGGCATCACGCTCGCCGACGGAGTGCAGCTGGCCGTTGCGGCGCTGAAGACAGAGGGCGAGCGGGAGATCAAGGCGGCGAGCCTCGAGGTCGCTGTGCTCGACCGAACGCGGCCGCGGCGCAAGTTCAAGCGGCTCACCGACAGCGCCGTGGACCGGCTGCTCTCGGACGGCAACGCGTCCGCCGCCGAGGCGGTCGCCAACGAGCCGGGCGCGCCGTCCCCGAGCCAGCCGGTCGAGCCGGGGTCGGGCGCCGAGGGCTTCGTCGAGCCGCCGGTGAGCGAGCTGCACCCGCCGGACGACGCGCCGGGCGACGCGGGCGGCTCGGGCTCCGGCGGCTCCGGCGGGGAGCCGAAGGCGTAGCCCACCGCGACAGTGGGGTAGCTGGGCCGAGATCCGGGAAGCCACGGAGCAACGGATCAGCCCATTCGGAGGTGGCGACCTTGCCGACGAAGAAGGAAGACCTGCCGGGCACGCTGAAGCGCTCGCCCAAGAAGGCGCAGGACACCTACGCGAAGACCCTCGACTCCGCGCACGAGACCTACGACGGGGACGAGGAGCGCGCGCACCGCACGGCGTTCGCCGCGGTGAAGCACTCGTTCGAGAAGGTCGGCGACCACTGGGAGCCCAAGGACAAGAAGGGCCCGTCGGACCCGCAGGCGGCGAAGGGCGGCAAGGCGGCCCGGCGCGGCGGCAAGACGTACGGCGGCGTCGACGTGGTGGGCAACACCAAGGCCGACCTCTACGAGCGCGCGAAGAAGGCCGACATCCGCGGCCGGTCGCGGATGACAAAGACCGAGCTGGCCGAGGCGATCGCCCGCAAGCAGGCCTAGCGAGGATCGCGCCGCTCGCCGGCGGCAGATGGCCTGGTCCGCGGTGGCCGCTCGGCCGAGCGGACGAACCGGCCGGCCGGGCTAAAGAACGTGGTCCGGCTGCGCCGACCTACTCGGTGGGGGATCCACCTACCGGAGGATCTAGATGCCGACCATCACGATCGACAACGATCTCGTCCAGGCGATGCGCAGCTACCTGGTCGCGTGCAACCGGGTCGAGAACGCCGAGGAGCGCAGCGACGTGACCGCGATCTCCCGGCTCCGCCAGGAGCAGGCCGAGGCGGCCAAGGAGTACGAGCGGGCGCTGGTCACCCGCGGCTGGCGCGCCCCGGTCCGAGAGATCTCGCTCGCCAGCTGAGCGCTACTTCGTGCCGGCACCCCCGAAGCCGCCGCCGCCGCCCTTGAAGACGCCGTCGACGCCGTACCGCTTCACGTTGGGGTCGACGTCCTCGGCGCTGTTGATCCGCTGGGCGGCGGTCGCCTCGAACTCGGTCACGGTGCCGGTGTACATCTCCGGGCCGACCTTCTTCACCGGCGCGGGCGGCGCGGGAGCGGTCGCCGTGACGGACTCGCGGGAACGGCGGACGCTGACCGCGCCGACCGGTGATCCAGACGTCGGCCGCCTGCTGTCGGCGGTCTTGCGCCTGAACAGACCCATCGGGTGCCCCTCCTCGTCGCGCCGGCGCCGGACCGGAGCCGTGGTTGCCGTGACCGTACCGTGCCGCCGGCCGGGCGGAGCCTAGGATCAGGAACATGGACCGACGCATCTTCGGCATCGAGAACGAGTACGGCGTGACGTGCACGTTCCGCGGCCAGCGGCGGCTCTCGCCGGACGAGGTCGCGCGCTACCTGTTCCGGCGGGTGGTGTCCTGGGGCCGGTCGTCCAACGTCTTCCTGGAGAACGGCGCGCGGCTCTACCTCGACGTCGGCAGCCACCCGGAGTACGCGACGCCGGAGTGCGACTCGATCATCGACCTCGTCACGCACGACAAGGCGGGGGAGCGGATCCTCGAGTCGCTGCTGGCGAGCGCCGAGCAGCGGCTGCACGAGGAGGGGATCGCCGGCCAGATCTACCTGTTCAAGAACAACACCGACTCGGCCGGCAACTCCTACGGCTGCCACGAGAACTACCTGGTGAGCCGGCACGGCGAGTTCAGCCGGCTGGCCGACGT
>DASQMY010000283.1:0-5913 GCA_035645255.1 Mycobacteriales bacterium | reverse complement strand
GTCGAGGCCCGGCCGCCCGGCAAGAAGGTCAAGCGGCTGTCGCTGCTGTCCGGCGGTGAGCGGTCGCTGACGGCGATCGCGCTGCTCGTGGCGATCTTCCGCGCCCGGCCGTCGCCGTTCTACATCCTCGACGAGGTCGAGGCCGCGCTCGACGACCGCAACCTGGGCCGGCTGCTCGACATCATGGACCAGCTGCGCGAGTCGTCGCAGCTGATCGTGATCACCCACCAGAAGCGGACGATGGAGAGCGCCGACGCGCTGTATGGCGTGACCATGCGCGGGGATGGGATATCTACCGTGATATCCCAGCGTCTCCGCGACCGTGAGGAAGCCAGTGCTTGAGCTAGTCATCGGGATCGCCGTCGTGCTGGCGGTGCTCCTCGTCGTCTCCGTCACGTTCCTCGCGCCGCGCCGGCGGCGGCCGCCGCCACCCGTCCCGCGCGGCGACGTGGTGCCCGGCGTCGGCGACGACGCCGAGACGCCGCGCGACACGGCCAGCCGGTCGGTCTCGACGCTCGAACTCCCCGAGGCTCCGCCGGCCCCGCCGGCGTTCGACGTGCCGGAGCCGTCCGCCGGCCGGCTCACCAGGCTGCGCTCCCGGCTGTCCCGCTCGCAGTCCTCGCTCGGCCGCGGACTGCTGACGCTGCTGTCCGGCGACCGGCTCGACGACGACACGTGGGAGGAGGTCGAGGACGTCCTGCTCACGTCCGACGTCGGCGTCGCCGCCACGACCGACATCGTCGCGTCGCTGCGCAAGCAGGTCGCCGTCGAAGGCGCGCGTACGCCGGACCAGCTGCGGTCGCTGCTGCGCGCCGAGCTGCTGCGCGCCGTGGGCACCGGCGACCGGGCCCTGCAGACGCTCCCGCACGAGGACCGGCCGGCCGTGGTGCTCGTGGTCGGCGTCAACGGCACCGGCAAGACGACGACCTGCGGCAAGCTGGCCCGCCTGCTGGTGGCCGACGGCCGCTCGGTGCTGATGGGGGCGGCCGACACGTTCCGCGCGGCGGCCGCGGACCAGCTGGTCACGTGGGGCGCCCGGGTCGGCGCGGACGTCGTACGCAAGGACGAGGGCGCCGATCCGGCCGCCGTCGCCTTCGACGCCGTGCGGGCGGGCATCGACCGCCGGGTCGACGTCGTGCTGATCGACACCGCGGGCCGGCTGCACACCAAGACCGGGCTGATGGACGAGCTCGCGAAGGTGAAGCGGGTCGTCGAGAAGGCCGGCACGATCGACGAGGTGCTGCTGGTGCTCGACGCCACCACCGGTCAGAACGGCGTCATCCAGGCCAAGCAGTTCGCCGACGCGGTCGGCGTGACCGGCATCGCGCTGACCAAGCTGGACGGCAGCGCGCGCGGCGGCATCGTCATCGCCGTGCAACGCGAGCTCGGCATCCCGGTCAAGGTCATCGGCCTCGGCGAGGGTCCCGACGACCTGGCGCCGTTCGAGCCGGAGGCGTTCGTCGACGCGCTGCTCGGCGACCGCGCGTCGGCTGCCTGACCGCGGGTCGAACGCGGCCCGGCACGTAACTCCCGCGAAACATGCATTCACAACGCCGAAACGCCGACGAGACGGCCGAGTAACACCCGCACACCAGTCTTCGGTCAGACCTGCACGACTGACCAACTGATGGAGGGAGGCCGATGGAGATCAACGGTGCGGACACCGCGTGGGTGCTGGTGTCAGCCGCGCTCGTCCTGTTCATGACTCCAGGGCTCGCGTTCTTCTACGGCGGCATGGTCCGTAGCAAGAACGTGCTCGGCATGCTCATGCAGAACTACTTCGCCATGGGCCTGATCACGGTGCTCTGGGTGCTGTTGGGGTTCTCGCTCGCGTTCGGCGACGGCGGCGGCTGGATCGGCAGCTTCGAGTTCGCGGGTCTCAAGGACGCGGCCACCAGCGACTTCGGCTTCGGCGAGGCGCTGACCATCCCCCCGCTGCTCTTCATGGCCTACCAGATGATGTTCGCCGTCATCACGCCGGCGCTGATCACCGGTGCCACGGCCGACCGCCTGAAGTTCGCCGGCTACGCCGCCTTCATCAGCCTGTGGCTGCTGCTCGTGTACTCGCCCGTCGCGCACTGGGTCTTCAGCCCGGCCGGCTGGCTGTTCAAGCGCGGCGCGCTGGACTTCGCCGGCGGCACCGTCGTCCACATCAACGCCGGCATCGCCGCGCTCGCCGTCGTCCTGGTCATCGGCAAGCGCCGCGGCTACCCGCGCGACAACATGCACCCGCACTCGCTGCCGCTGACGCTGCTCGGCACCGGCATCCTGTGGTTCGGCTGGTTCGGCTTCAACGCCGGCTCGGCGCTCGGCGCCAACGGCCTCGCGGTGCAGGCGTTCGTCAACACCCACCTAGCGGCCGCCGCCGGCATGCTCGGCTGGCTGATCGTGGAGCGGATGAAGACCGGTCACGCCACGACGCTCGGTGCCGCGTCCGGCGCAGTCGCCGGCCTGGTCGCGATCACCCCGTGCGCCGGCTTCGTCGGCGGTCTCGCGCCGCTGATCATCGGCTTCGTCGCCGGGGCGGTCTGCCTGCTGGCGGTCTCGCTCAAGACCCGGTTCGGGTACGACGACTCGCTGGACGTCGTCGGCGTACACCTGGTCGGTGGGCTGCTTGGGTCGCTGATGGTCGGCCTGTTCGCCGACGCCAAGGTCAACGCGGCGATCGAGGGCAACGAGGGGCTGTTCTTCGGCGGCGGCGCGGAGCTGCTGGGCAAGCAGTTCATGGCCGTCGGCGCGACGATCTTGTTCTCCGGCATCCTGTCGTACCTGATCGCGCTGCTGGTCCAGAAGACGATCGGGCTGCGGGTCAGCGAGGACGACGAGATCGAGGGCCTCGACTCCACGCAGCACGCCGAGAGCGCGTACGTCTTCAGCGAGTTCGGCTCGATGGGCAAGGGAGGTGCGTCGAATGAAGCTCGTCACAGCGATCGTGAAGCCGTTCAAGCTTGATGACGTCAAGAACGCGCTGCAGGACATGGGCGTGCAGGGCCTGACGGTCTCGGAGGTGCAGGGCTACGGCCGGCAGCGCGGGCACACCGAGGTCCACCGCGGTGCCGAGTACAAGGTCGACTTCGTGCCGAAGGTGCGGATCGAGGTGGTCGTCGACGACCTCGACGCCGACGACACCGTCAAGGCGATCGCGTCGGCCGCGCGTACCGACAAGATCGGCGACGGCAAGGTGTGGGTCACCTCGATCGACGAGCTGGTGCGGATCAGGACCGGCGAGAGGGGTACCGACGCGATCTGACCGGCTCGCTCTGCTGGAGCGGACCGACCTCACGGGCCAGGCGTTCTGCCGCGCGTACTCCGCGCTGGCAGACGCCTGGCTCGCGGCCTTGCTCGACGGGTCCGGTGCCGCGGACGTCGCCCTGGTCGCGGTCGGCGGCCACGGCCGACGGGAGCTCGCACCGGGCAGCGACCTCGACCTGGTGCTGCTGCACCGGGGGCGGCGCGACATCGGCAAGGTCGCCGACGCCGTCTGGTACCCGGTCTGGGACAGCGGCGTGCCGCTCGACCACAGCGTCCGTACCGTGCGCGAGGCGCTCGACGTCGCCGGCTCGGACCTGAAGGCGGCGCTCGGCCTGCTCGACGCCCGGCACGTCGCCGGCGACGAGTCGCTCACCCGCGAGCTGGTCGACGCGTGGCGACCGCAGTGGCGGCGTACGGCGACGAAGCGGCTGCCGCAGCTGGTCGCCGCGACCCGGCAGCGGCACGCCCGGGCCGGCGAGCTGGCGTTCCTGCTCGAGCCCGACCTCAAGGAGACGCGCGGCGGCCTGCGGGACGTGCACGCGATCCGCCAGGCGGGCGCCGCCTGGGTCGTCGAGCAGCCGGGTGAGCTGGTCACCGCGGCGTACGACGTGCTCGTCGACGTGCGCGTCGAGCTGCACCGCGGCACCGGCCGCGGGACGGATGTGGTGCGGCTGCAGGACCAGGATGCCGTGGCTGCCGCTCTGGGCGACCCGGACGCCGACGCGCTTATGCACCGCGTCGCCGCGGCCGGCGGACCTCCTGGACACCGCTGGACGCCGGCGTCATCGCGCAGGACGGCGAGGTGCACCTCGCCCGGGACGCCGACGTGACCGACTCCGCGCTGCCGCTGCGCATCGGTGCTGCCGCCGCGCGGGCCGGTCTGCCGATGGCGGCCGCCGCGTTGAGCACGCTCGCGGCGTCGACACCTGCGCCGGCCGAACCGTGGCCGCCGGCGGTGCGCGACGAGCTGGTCGGCCTGCTCGGCGCCGGTCAGGGAGCGGTGGGTGCGCTCGAGGCGCTCGACCATCACGGCCTGCTGGTGCGGCTCCTGCCGGAATGGGCGGCGGTCCGCAGCCGTCCCCAGCGCAACGCCTACCACCGGTTCACCGTCGACCGGCATCTGTGCGAGGCCGCCGCCAACGCCGCCGCGCTGACCCGCCGGGTGTCCAGGCCCGACCTGCTGCTCGTCGGCGCCTGGCTGCACGACATCGGCAAGGGTTTCCCGGGCGACCACACCGAGGTCGGCATGCCGCTCGTCGAGCGGATCGCCGCTCGGATGGGCTTCCCCCCACGGGACGTCGGCACGCTCGTCGCTCTCGTCGAGCACCACCTCCTGCTGCCCGACGTGGCGACGCGCCGCGACCTCGACGACCCGGCGACGGCGGAGGCTGTGGCGAAGGCCGTGGGCGACGTCGAGACGCTGCACCTGCTCGCGGCGCTGACCGAGGCGGACAGCCTCGCGACCGGTCCGGCCGCGTGGTCCGAGTGGAAGGCCGGGCTGCTGGCGGAGCTGGTCCGCCGTACCGCGTCGGTGCTGGCCGGCACACCGTCCGAGCCCGCCGCTGTTCGGCTCACGGACCGGCAGCAGGCTCTCGTCGACGCCCGCGAGACCTCGGTCGAGGTCGACGGCACCACGCTCACGGTCGTCGCGCCCGACCGGCACGGCGTGTTCAGCCGGATCTGCGGCGCGCTCGCGCTGCACCGGCTCGACGTGCGGCGCGCGTCCGTCACCGTGGTCGACGGCATGGCCGTGAACGTCGTGGACACCGAGCCGGCGTTCGACCGTGCGCCGGACTGGCCGGTCGTCATGGGTGACGTCCGCCGGGCGCTGGCCGGTCGCCTGGCCGTCGAGGCGCGGCTCGCCCAGCGCGAGCGCGCCTATCCCGTGCGGGCCGTGGCGGCCGCCGTAGCACCGGCGCGGGTGCTCGTGGACGAGGCGGCGTCGGCGGTGTCGACGGTCATCGAGGTCCGTGCACCGGACGCCGTCGGCGTCCTCTACCGGATCACCCGCGCGCTGGCGGACTGCGACCTCGACATCCGCAGCGCCAAGGTGGTGACGCTCGGCCACGAGGTGGTCGACACCTTCTACGTCGTGGGGGCCGACGGGCGCCGGATCGAGGACCGGACGGACCTGCGGGAGATCGAACGCGCGATCCTCGCGGGCATGGCACGCGGCTCCGTGGACTGACCCTGCACAGCACGACGCCGCCGCACCCGGGGTGCGGCGGCGTCGTGGATCAGCGGGTCCGGCTCAGCCGGCTACCTGCTGTGCTTTCCGTTGCGCCGTGAGGTGGTCGCGGCCATGATCGCGCCGCCGCCGAGGAGCAGCGTCAGGCTGAGCGCGAGCAGCGTGCCGGTGCCGTCGCCAGTCCGGGGCAGCACGCCGCCGCCCGGCCGGACTGCCTTCGTGCCGCTGACCGACGGCGTGACGGTGGTGCCCGGCGTGTTGGAAGCGTCGGGCGTCGGCGTAACCTCGGGTGTCGGGTTCACGGTGACCGAGCCGGAGACACTCGGCGACGGGGTGTCGCTCGGCGTCGGGGTGTCGCTCGGCGTCGGGGTGTCGGACGGCGTCGGGGTGTCGCTCGGCGTCGGGGTGTCGCTCGGCGTCGGGGTGTCGCTCGGCGTCGGGGTGTCGCTCGGCGTCGGGGTGTCGCTCGGCGT
>DASQMY010000282.1:0-3895 GCA_035645255.1 Mycobacteriales bacterium | reverse complement strand
CCGCCAACGGGCCGCTGCGGGACGGACTCTCGGAGGACGACGCCGCGTCGATCCTGTGGACACTCACCTCGAGCGAGGTGCACGCGATGCTGCGCGACGTGTCGGGCTGGTCGCGGGAGCGGTTCGAGGACTGGCTGCGCGACACGCTGACGGCGAGCCTGCTGCCGCCCGCGCCGGTTCGCCGGCAGCGCCGCGGCACGTCGTCGTGACGTCGTCAGTCGGAGTGGATCCCGCGCCGGCGGGCCAGCGCGACGGCCTCGGTGCGCGAGCCCGCGCCGAGCTTGGCCAGGATGTTGGACACGTGGACGCTGACGGTCTTGGCGCTGATGAACAGCTGGAGGCCGATCTCCCGGTTGCTGCGCCCCTGCGCGATCAGCGTCAGCACCTCCTGCTCGCGCGCGGTCAGGGTCTCCGGCCGGTCGCTGCCCGCCGTACGCTGCGCGGGCGCGCCGCCGCCGGATGACAGCTGCTCGGCCAGCAGCGGGCGGGCGCGGAGCCGCTGCGCCGTCGTGCGCGCCGCGGCGGTGAGCTCGGCCGCCCGGCCGGCGTCACCCACGGCCCGGAGTACGGCGGCCAGGCGCGTCTGCGACCGCGCGGTCTCGAAGACGTGGCCGAACTCGGTGAACCTCGCCAGGTCGGTCTCCCACGCAGCCACCAGCTCCTGCTCCGGCGGCGCGTCGATCCCGGCCAGCCAGCGGAGCCTGGCGTGCTCGGCCCGGACCCGGGCGACCCATGCCTTGCCCTCCGGCCCGCGCTTGCGGCCGCGCAGCTTGCCGTGGTCGACGACCAGCCGGGTGCCCGCGAGCAGCTGCTCGCCCCGCTGCACGAGCTGCGCTCGCTCCTCGGCGCTGGCCCGCGGTGCGGCCGCGGCGAGGTGCGCGAGCAGCAGCGCGCTGATCCGGATCCGCGCCTGGAAGCCGGACAGCTGCCAGAGCTGCGCCAGCAGCTCCACCACGTCGTCGTGGACGTCGATCGCCGCTGCGAGGTCGCCGCGGTCGCCGTGCAGGTCGATGGCCGCGCTCGAGGTGTTGATCGCGATCATCCCGTCGCGGTCCCACCACGCACGCAGCTGCGGCAGCAGGCTGATCCGCTCGTCGCGGCCGCGACCTGCGTCGACCGCGAGCCGGACCGACGCGAGCAGCGCCTCGCCCATCGCCGGCGGTGCCTCGCCCGTCACGTCGGTGATCCGGTCGGCCTCGTCCCAGTTGCCGCTGACGTAGGCGACCGTCCCGCTGACTGCTCGCGCGTCGACGCCGTACGGCGCCCAGGGTCGCCCGGTGTCCCGCGCCCTGGCAGCGGCCGACTGGTAGATCGCGAGTGCCTGGTCGAGATGGCCCTGCTCAAAGTGGTGGCTGGCGAGGTTGAACAGGCTGCGCAGCTCGACAGCGACCTCGCCCGCCGCGCGCGCCTCGGCAGCCGACCGCTCGAACGCCGCCCGGGACTCCTCCGGGTCACCGGCCCGCTCCCGCAGGCGGGCGAGCGTCGTGGACGCGTCGGCGGCGACCTCCGGGAGGTCGAGCTGCCGGGCGGTCTCCACCGCCTTCTCGGCCCACCGCATGGCGTCGTCGTCGTGGAACCGGTTGGCATGGGCCTTGGCATGCACGTTGAGGATGTGCGCCCCCAGCGCGCTCGGCGGGTCGTGCTTGACGAGCTTGAGCGCCTCGGTGGTCACCGCCAGCGCGTCGACCGTCGCCTCGGTCACCAGCGCCGCCGTCGCCAGCGCGTGCAGCAGCCGGGCGCGGTCCAGCTTGGGCGCGTCGGCAGGCAGGTGGTCGAGGCGCTCCTGCACGAGCGCGGTCGCCCGGTAGGGGTGGCCGGCGGCAGCCGCGGCCTCGGCCGCCTTGACCGCGAGCTCGACCAGGTCGACGGCGCCGACACCCGCGACACCGGCGTCGTCCGAGAGCATCTCCAGCGCCAGCTCGTAGTGCCGGGCCGCCTCGTCCGGCCCCGCGACGGCCATCGCTTCATCGCCGGCCTGGATGCTCGCGGTGGTCGCGGTGGGGAGGTCGTGAGCGAGGCGGGCGTGCCGGGCCAGCTCGGCGGCGGTCCCCTCCACCTGCCGCGAGGCGATCGCGGCGGCGTAGGCGCTGTGCAGCCGGACCCGCTCGCCCGGCAGCAGATCGTCGTAGACCGCCTCGGCGAGCAGGGCGTGGCGGAACGCGTAGCCCTCGGCGCCGACCGCGATCAGGACGTTGTTGTCCACCGCGGAGCGCAGCACCCGCTCGAGCGACGCGCCGTCGACGCCGACGACCCGGGACAGCACGTCGTGGGAGACCCGGCGGCCGGCGACGGATGCTGCACGAACGGCGAGCCGGGTGGCGTCGTCGAGCTGGTCGAGGCGCAGCAGCAGCAGGTCGGCGAGGTCGGTGGGCAGCGTCGCTCCGCCGAGCTCGGAGGCCGCGACCAGCTCCTCGGTGAAGAACGCGTTGCCTTCGGCACGCTGGACGATCCGCCGTACGTCGATCTCGCGCAGCGGGCCGGGATGCAGTGTGCGGACCAGCTCGCGGATGTCGGCGTCATCCAGCGGAGTGAGCTGGATGCGGCTGACGCCGCGCAGCCGGGACCACTCCGCGGCGGCCGCGCGCAGCGGGTGGCGCCGGTGGAGGTCGTCGGCGCGGTAGGACGCCACGAGCGCGACCGACTCGGGCAGTCCGCGGGTGAACAGGAAGCTCAGCAGCTCGCGGGTCGACTGATCGGCCCAGTGCACGTCCTCGAGCAGGACCAGCACGGGCGCCGTCCGGGCGAGCTCGCCGAGCGCCGCGTGAACGGCGTCGAAGAGGTCGGAGCGGTCCATCCGCTCGGTGGCTGGGCGGTCGGCGTCGGACAGCATCCGGCGGCCCGGCATCAGCCGCGCGACGGCCGGGTGGGCCTCGACCAGCGAGGCGGCGAGGGCGGGCGACTCGGCGGCCAGCCGGCCGAACGCCTCACTGAACGGGAGGTAGGGGAGCGCACCGTCACCGAAGTCGAGACAGTGGCCGACCAGGACGCGCCAGCCGGCGTCCAGCGCCGAGCCGCGGACCTCCTTGAGCAGCCGGGTCTTGCCGACACCGGCGTCGCCCGCCAGCAGGACCGCCGTACGACCAGGGTCGGGGTCCTTGACGCCGAGCAGCTCGCACAGCCGCGCCAGCTCACCAGCCCGCCCGATGAGCGGGAGCTGGTTGGCCGGCGCGGGTGACATGTCATGCATCATCCCGGCTGCCACCGACATTCTCTGCTGAGTTTGCTGACGGCGATCAGGGCTGACGGCGATCAGGCGGCACGGTGGCTGACGGTCGGGCTGCCTGCCGACCGGCGCGCGACGCGCGCCGGCCGCTCGACGAACAGCGTGCGCAGCCAGGCGAACCGCGGCTCCGTCCGGTGGGTGGCCGGGTGGTACGCCGACGCGATGCGCTCGCGGCGGTACTCGACCTCTGCGGTGAGACCTTCTGGGGTGCTGAACATGGCGGGCTCCTAGTTGCTCGTCCTCTTTCTCTGACGCTGTTCACACTGCGCGTCTGAGGAGGGCCGCCACATCGGGACTATGGCGTATCTATCGCGCGGCGCCGGCCCGCAGGCGCCTTAGGCGCCGGCCACGCGTCCTAGGCGGGTCCACCAGGCGTGCTCGGCCGGTAGCGGAGCTCAATGCGCGGGCGCTGCGCGCGGGTGACTCCTGCGATCCCAACAGCAGCTCGGCCGGCCCGCGGCCGACGCCAGCGCACAATGCCGCGTGACTATCCACGACAGGGCGTCCAGGCGGCGAGGGAAAAATCGAGTGGAACGCCAAATTGACAACTGCCCGTCACGCGTCACGCAATGTGATTAATTGCGGAGTCACCATTGGTGGTTCCGAGCGTGGCGGTACAGTAACGCCCGTTTCGCCCCGATAACGAGCCCCGCCTCGTGACCCTACGTGAGG
>DASQMY010000281.1:0-9062 GCA_035645255.1 Mycobacteriales bacterium | reverse complement strand
GCCCACACCCCGGTCACGAAGCGGTGTCCCGCCGCCGTGCCGAAGGCGGCGATCCACCCGTCGAACCGGTCGAGCTCCACGCCTACAGTGTCCGGCCGAGCGCCTTGATCGGCATGCCCAGCCCGTCCAGCATCGACAGGTCCTCGTCCGGCGTACGGCCCAGAGTGGTGAGGTAGTTGCCGACGATGACGGCGTTGATGCCGCCGAGCATGCCGGCCTCGGTGAGATCGCCGAGCGTTATCTCCCGGCCGCCGGCGTACCGCAGGATGGTGCGCGGCAGCGCGAGCCGGAACGTCGCGATTGTCCGCAGCGCGTCCTTCGCCGGCAGGACCGGCAGGTCGGCGAACGGCGTGCCGGGGCGGGGGTTGAGGAAGTTCAGCGGGACCTCGTCGGGCTGCAGCTCGCCCAGCTCGCCGGCGAACTCGGCGCGCTGCTCGACCGTCTCGCCCATCCCCACGATGCCGCCGCAGCACAGCTCCATGCCGGCGTCCCGCACCATCAGGCAGGTGTCCCAGCGCTCCTGCCAGGAGTGCGTGGTCACGACCTGGCCGAAGTGCGACCGCGCGGTCTCCAGGTTGTGGTTGTAGCGGTGCACGCCGATCGCGACCAGCTCGTCGACCTGCGCTTGGGTCAGCATGCCCAGCGAGCAGGCGACGTTGATGTCGACCTCGGCCTTGATGGCCGCGACGCCCTCCCGGATCTGCGCCATCAGCCGCTCGTCGGGGCCGCGCACGGCGGCGACGATGCAGAACTCCGAAGCCCCGGTCTCCCGCGTCTCCTTCGCCGCCTGCACGAGCGACGGGATGTCGAGCCAGGCCGCCCGCACCGGCGACTGGAACAGGCCGGACTGCGAGCAGAAGTGGCAGTCCTCGGGGCAGCCTCCGGTCTTGACCGAGACGATTCCCTCGACCTCGACCTCGGGTCCGCACCAGCGCATCCGGACCTCGTGCGCCAGGCCCAGCAGGTCGGCCAGCCGCTCGTCCGGCAGGGTCAGGCAGCGCAGCGCCTGGGCCGCGGTGAGCCCGACGCCCCGGTTCAGCACCTGGTCGCGCGCGACCTCGAGGACGTCGGTCGAGGCGATCGTCTCGGTCACGGTGCATCCTTCGCGCGGGGGGCCCAGGTCGTGCGGAACTCCGCCGGATCAAACCGTCCCCCGAGCGCAGGCGCCAATCCCGACCGCGCCAGGTAGCTGAACGATGCGGCGTCGAGCGGAGCGGGCGCGCCCTCCAGCGACTCGAGCGCGCCGGCGAGCGGGCGGGCCGCCAGCATCTCCAGGTCCGCGACGTTGCACCTCGCCGCGAGGTCCGGGTCGGCCGGCCACGACCCGATCACCAGGCCGGCCAGGTCGAGCCCCCGGTGCGCGAGCGCCTCGAGCGTGAGCGCGGTGTGGTTCAGCGTGCCGAGCCCGGCGGCGGCCACGACGAGGACCGGCGCGCCGACCAGGCGGGCCAGGTCGGCCAGGGTGCCGCCGTCCTCGTCATAGCGGACCAGCAGCCCGCCGGCCCCCTCGACGACGACCAGCCGGTAGCGCTCGGCCAGCTCGCCCACCCGGGTCGCGACGCTGCGCAGCGACACCGCGGGCCGGCCGGCGCGCCGGGCGGCAGCGGCGGGGGAGAGCGGGTCGGGGAAGCGGGCCAGCTCGACGGCGTGCTGCCGCGGCAACCCGGCCAGCGCGCACACGACGTCGACGTCAGCGGGCTCCGCGGGGGCCTCCACCGCGCCGCCCGCCACTTCATCCGGTACGCCGGTCTGGGCCGGCTTGACGTAGGCGACCGAGGCACCGCGGGCCAGCGCCAGCGCGACGACCGCGGCGGACACGACGGTCTTGCCGACGCCGGTGCCGGTGCCGCTGACCACGAGCACGCTCATCTGCGGGGACTCATCGGCTCGGCGCTCGGCGCACCGTCGCCAGCGCCGCCTTGGCCAGTGCCACGTCGGCGTCGGTCAGGTCGGCGCGGGCGGTCAGCCGCAGCCGGCTGGTGCCGGGCGGCACCGACGGCGGGCGGAAGCACCCGACCCGTACGCCGGCGCCCCGGCACGCTGCCGCACCGGCGACCGCGCGGTCCGGCTCGCCGAGGACGACCGAGACGACGGCACCGGCCGGGTCGGTCGCGGGCAGGCCGGCGTCGCGGGCGGCGCCGGCGAGATCTCGGGCGCGCCGGCGTACCGCTGCGGGCAGGTCTGGGTCGGCGGCGACGAGCCGCAGCGCGGCGAGGGCGGCGGCAGCGCACATCGGCGCCAGCCCGGTGTCGAAGATGAACGGCCGCGCCGCGTCGACCAGGTGGTCGACGACGTCCCTCGCCGCGAGGACGACCCCCCCTTGGCTGCCGAGCGACTTCGACAGGGTCGCGGTGACGACGACGTCGCGCTCGCCGGCCAGCCCGGCCTGGTGGACGGCGCCGCGGCCGTCCGCGACGACGCCGATCGCATGCGCCTCGTCGACGAGCAGCAGCGCGCCGCGGCGGCGGGCGACGGCGTGCAGCTCGGCCAACGGCGCCAGGTCGCCGTCGACCGAGAACACCGAGTCGGTGACGACCAGCGCGCGCCGCCACGACCGCCCGCACAGCGCCGCGTCGACCGCGGCCGGGTCGGCGTGCGGGACGACCGCAACGTCAGCCCGCGACAGCCTGCAGGCGTCGACCAGCGAGGCGTGCGACATGGCGTCGGACACCACCAGGTCGCCGGGTCCGGCGAGCGCGGCGACCGCGCCGAGGTTGGCCAGGTAGCCGGACGAGAACACCAGGCCCGACTCCGTGCCGACGAACGCCGCAAGCGCGTCCTCCAGCCCGGCGTGCAGCTCGGTGGACCCGGTGACCAGCCGCGACCCGGTGGAGCCGGCACCCCACTCTCGGGCAGCCGCCGCCGCCGCCGCGACGACCGACGGGTGCCGGGCCAGGCCGAGGTAGTCGTTGCTGGCCAGGTCGAGCAGCCCGTCGGCGGCCGGCCGCGGGTTGAGCGACCGCCGCAGTCCGGCCGTCCGCCGCGCAGCCGCGTGGTGGGCGAGCCAGCCGAGCGGGTCGCTCACCCGCGGTCCGCGACGGCGGCCCGGACCGACTCGACCGTGGCGTCGGCGAGCAGCCGCAGGTCGTCCTCGCCGATCGCGAGCGGCGGCATCAGCACGACCACGTCACCGAGCGGGCGGATCAGCACGCCGCGCGCCCGCGCCCGCTGCGCGACGTCGAAGCCGGTCCGCCGCGCCGACGGGAACGCCGTGCCGTCCGGCCCGGCGAGCTCGATCCCGGTCATCGTCCCGGCCTGCCGGACCTCGGCGACGCACGGCTCGTCGGCGAGCGGCTTCAGCAGTGTGGTCAGCGTCTCGGCCACCCAGCGCGCGTGCCGGAGCGTGTCCCGCTCGCGCATCAGCCGGAGGTTGGCCAGCGCCGCGGCGCAGGCCAGCGGGTTGGCGGTGTAGGTGTGGCCGTGGAAGAAGGTCCGGAACTCGTCGTACCGGCCGAGGAAGCTCTCGTAGACCGCCTCCGTCGCCAGCACGGCCGCGATCGGCAGGTAGCCGGCGGACAGTCCCTTGCCGCACGTCAGCAGGTCCGGCGCGACACCGGCGTGCTCGCAGGCCCACATCATGCCGGTGCGGCCGATCCCGGTAGCGACCTCGTCGGCGATCATCAGCGCGCCGGCCACGTCGCACGCGGCGCGTACGCCGCGGAGGAACTCCGGGTCGTGGGTCAGCATCCCCGCCGCGGCCTGCACGATCGGCTCGACGATCACCGCGCTGACGCGGTGACCCTCCCGTGCCATCAGCTCGTCCAGCTCGGCGACGACGGCGGCCGCGCGGTCACCCGCTGACTCGCCGGCCGCGCGTTCTCCCGGCGACGACACCTGCCTGGTCTCCAGCAGGATCGGCCGGTACGTCGCGTGGAACAGCTCGATGCCGCCCACGCTGACCGCGCCGAGGGTGTCACCGTGGTAGCCGTGCTGCACGTGCACGTAGAGCGGCCGGTCCTCGCCGCGCTGCGCCGCCGACTGGTAGGCCATCTTCAGCGCCGCCTCGACGGCGCTGGACCCGTCACCGGCGTAGAACACGCGGTTAAGGCCGGCCGGTGCGGTCGCGAGCAGCTGCTCGGCGAGCTCGATGGCCGGCTCGTGCGTCAGCCCCAGGAACGTCGAGTGGGCCACCTTGTCGAGCTGCCGGCGTACCGCGTCGTCTATCTCCGGGACGGCGTGCCCGTGCAGCGTCACCCAGAGCGAGGAGACCGCGTCGAGGTAACGCCGGCCGTCGCTGGCGACGAGGTACATCCCCTCCGCACGGTCTATCACCAGCGGGTCGTCGACCGGCCACACCTGCTGCTGGGTGAATGGGTGCCAGACGTGCCGGAGGTCGCGCGCGAGCAGGTCCGCGGTGCGTTCGTCGCGAGTCACGCGCGGGAGTCTCCCACCCCGCCGCGGCGTACGGCGACCCGCTCCGGCCCGTAGCATGCGGGGATGAGCACGCTGCGTGACCTCGCCCGGGCGAACGGCGACCTGACCGAGGCCGGCATCGACTGGCTGCACCTGCTGGTCGCCGAGTGGCACGTGCTGGCCGACCTGTCGTTCGCCGACCTGCTGCTCTACATCCGCGCCAAGGACGACGAGGCGTTCATCTCCGTCGCGCAGATGCGGCCGACGACCGGCCAGACGCTCTACCAGGACGACAAGGTCGGGATGGTCGTCTCGGCGTCCGAGCGGTTCCTCGTCGCCAGGTCGTGGGCAGAGGGCCGGATCAGCCGCGAGGGTGAGCCGGAGTGGCACTCCGGCGTGCCGGTCCGCCAGGAGGCGATCCCGGTCCGGATGGGTGACCAGGTCATCGCAGTGATCGCTCGGGACACCAACCTCGCGGCCGCCCGGGTGCCGAGCCAGCTGGAGATGACGTACCTGCAGACCGGCAGCGACCTCGCGCAGATGATCTCCGAGGGCAGCTACCCGTTCCCCGGCGCCCAGCCGGACCTCGAGGTGGCGCCGCGGGTCGGCGACGGCATGGTCCGCCTCGACGCGGACGGCCTGGTGGTCTTCGCCAGCCCGAACGCCATCTCGGCGTACCGCCGGCTCGGCTTCTCCGGGAACATCGTCGGCGAGAGCCTCCTCAGCATCGGCGACGAGCTCGGCATCGACGAGAAGCGGATCGTCGACGTGCTGCAGCGGCGCTTCCCGGCGGAGGCGGAGGACGAGTCCGGGGGTGCCACGGTGCTGCGCCGCGCGGTGCCGCTGATGTCCCGGGACACGGTGATCGGCGCACTGGTGCTGCTGCGAGAGGTGACCGAGCTGCGCCGGCGTGACCGGCAGCTGATGAGCAAGGACGCGACGATCCGGGAGATCCACCACCGGGTGAAGAACAACCTGCAGACCGTCGCCGCGCTGCTGCGGCTGCAGGCCCGTCGGCTGGACTCGCCGGAGGCGCGGGCGGCGCTCGCCGAGTCGGTGCGCCGCGTCAGCTCGATCGCGCTGGTGCACGAGACGCTGTCGCAGGCGCTGGACGAGACCGTGGTTTTCGACGACATCGCCGACAAGGTGATCTCGATGATCTCCGACGTCAGCAACGCCGACGCCGGGGAGATCGAGACCCGACGGGTCGGCACAAGCGGCGACCTGCCGGCGGAGGTGGCGACGCCGCTCGCCCTGGTCCTCGCCGAGCTGCTGCAGAACGCCGTCGAGCACGCCTTCGGCGAGCGCGGCGGCTGCATCGAGGTGCGCTTCGAGCGGGTCGGCGACCGCCTGCGTGCGGTCGTGGCGGACGACGGGGGCGGGCTGCCGGAGGAGTTCGACGTCACGCGGTCGACCCGGCTCGGCCTGCAGATCGTCCGGACGCTGGTGATGACCGAGCTGGGCGGCACGATCGTGCTGGGGCGCGGGCCGGAGTGCGGCACGGAGGTCCGGCTCGACGTACCGACCAGGCTCGGCTAGCCCGCGCGCGTCCGGGAACGACGAAGCCCCGGCCACTGGCCGGGGCCCTTCGTTCCTGCTGTGTGACGGTGGATCCGAGCGGCAGCGCCAAGGCGGCCGCTGCGGCCGTTACGACCCGGAGGTCGGCCTACGCGATGCGGGAGCGGGCAGCGCGGGCACCGCGGCGCTTCAGCGCGCGGCGCTCGTCCTCGCTGGTCGCGCCCCACACACCGGCGTCCTGTCCGGTCTCGAGCGCCCACTGCAGGCACTCGACGCGAACGTCGCAACGACGGCAGACGGCCTTGGCCTCCTCGACCTGCAGGGCAGCCGGGCCGGTGGTGCCGATCGGGAAGAACAGCTCGGGGTCCTCGTCACGGCAGGCGGCTAGATGGCGCCAGTCCATGCGTGTCAACTCCTAGGTAGTGGACTGCTGAACGTCCGGCGGTCGCGCCGCGGGCCTTGTGAATGAATTCACGAACTCCCGCAGACCGATTCGGACGTCATTGACGTTACCTGCGGATCCCGGTCGGGTCTACCCCCTGCGACCTGTGGCCCTGGTCACCCTGACGGGGCGGCCTGGTCCGAAAGTGCTACGCCGGGCTACTAGGCAACTACGGTGAGTGCCTGTCGAACGCTGCGGTAGGTCACCGAGGTGCGCTCGCCGATGTAGTCGCCGTCCACCTGCGCGGCCATCGGGCGGTCGGTCCGCAGCGTGAACTCGGGTACGTCGTGCAGGGCCAGCACCGAGCGACTCCGGATCTGCTCAGTTTCCATGAAGAACTGGCGGCTGATCCGGTAGCCGCCGGTCACGGTCATCCGGCGGAGCGCGAAAAGGTCGAGATCCCCCTCGAAGCTCGCGCCCGGGGTCGCGTGGACCGGCCGCTCGCCGAAGTAGGTCCACGGCGAGCCGTTGGCCACGATGCCGTTGAACAGCCCGTCGACCGGCTCGCTGCCGGGCACGTCGAGCGTGACCGCCGCCCGCCGGCGGTCGGTACCGAGGACGTAGTGCAGCACCGCCGTGCGGAAGTAGCGGCCCGGCGACGCCTGCCGACCCGAGTGCCGCTGCCGCTCGACGCGGTGGACGATCTCCGCGTCGACGCCGAGGCCGGCCGCGAAGGTGAAGTAGCGGTCGTCGGCCCGGCCGAGGTTGACCGTACGGCGGCGGTCGCCGCGGATGGCGTCGATCACCTCGCCGGTCGCCTCGATCGGCGACGCCGACATGCCGAGGGCGCGGGCGAAGACGTTGCCGCTCCCGGCGGGCACGATCGCCAGCACGGTGTCGCTGTGGACGAGCCCGTTGACCACCTCGTTGACCGTGCCGTCGCCGCCGAGCACCACGACGTACTCGATGCCGTTGGCCGCCGCCTGCTGCGCGAGCTCGGTCGCGTGGTGCTGGTGGGTCGTCTCCGCCACGTCGACCTTGAGCTCGCTGCCGAGCGCCCTGGTCAGCACGTCGCGCATCCGCGGCGTGGTCGCCGTCGCCTTAGGGTTGAAGACGAGCAGCGCTCGGGTGTCGCGTGCGAACCCGCTCATCGTCACCACCCTGCCGCGCTGTGCGCTCTAGCTGTCGGAGAGCAGTCCCTCGCGCAGCTGGGCGAGCGTCCGCGCCAGCAGTCGCGAGACGTGCATCTGCGAGATCCCGAGCTCACCCGCGATCTGGGACTGGGTCATGTTGCCGAAGAACCGCAGCATGAGGATCCGCTTCTCCCGCGGCGGCAGCTTCTCGAGCAGCGGCTTGAGCGACTCGCGGTACTCGACCGACTCGAGCGCGTCGTCGAGGTGGCCGAGCGTGTCGGCGACTGCGGGCGCGTCCTCGTCGCCGCTGTCCGGGGAGTCGAGCGAGATCGCCGAGTAGGCGTTGGCCGACTCGAGGCCCTCGAGGATCTCCTCCTCGGTCAGCCCGAGGTGCTGGGAGAGCTCCGCCACGGTGGGCGAGCGGCCGAGCTTCTGCGAGAGGTCGGAGGTCGCCTTGGTCAGCGACAGCTTGAGCTCCTGCAGGCGACGGGGGACCCGGATCGCCCAGCCCTTGTCGCGGAAGTGCCGCTTGATCTCACCGACGATCGTCGGGGTCGCGTAGGTGGAGAACTCGACGCCGCGCTCGGTGTCGAACCGGTCGACCGACTTGATCAGCCCGATCGTCGCGACCTGCACCAGGTCGTCGAGCGGCTCGCCGCGGTTGCGGAACCGGCGGGCGAGGTACTCGACGAGCGGCAGGTGCATCTCGACGAGCTCGTCGCGCACCTTCGCGTCGCCGGTCTCGCGCAGCTGGACGAACAGCTCGCGGGCCCGCAGCCGGTCGGCCGACGGCCGGTCCGCGGTCGGCTCGACGGCCTCCGCCGCGACAGCCCTCGGCACGGTGACCGACTGCTGGGCCTCGGCCGTGGGCTCGGTCATCGTGGTCGCATCCGAGTCGCTCACGCCGTGCCCTGGGCGTCGAGCACCCGGCGCTTGAGGAGGGTGATGGTGACCCGCTTCCCGTCGACGCTGGAGTCGACCTCGCCGGCGAGCGCTGACAGGACGGTCCACGCGAACGTGTCCCGGGACGGCTGCTGTCCGTCGACCGTCTCGACCGACACCGCGACGCGCAGCAGTCCCTCGCTCAGCTCGAACTCGCAGGACAGGTCGGCATCGGCGGCCACCTGGGGCAGCAGCATCGCGCACGCCTCGTCGACGGCGATGCGCAGGTCCTCGATGTCGTCGAGCGTGAAGTCCAGGCGGGACGCCAGGCCGGCCGTCGCCGTACGCAGCACCGACAGGTAGGCCCCGTCTGCCGGCAGCCGCAGCGACACCACATCGCGGGCGCTCTGCCCGCTCGGCGTGGTCCGCGGCTGAGGTACGACGGTCTCGCCAGGCATGCACCCTCCAGGGTGACGGAACGCGGGAACGGATGCCCCGGGACAGTGTGCCTCAAGGCGGGATGCCGTGTGCATCCTCTCCTGGGTGTCCCTGTACTGTCCGCTCAAACCGCGCTCGTCAGCGCTATGGCCGCGGCTGCCGCGGCTGTGCCGGCCACGATGCTCCCTCTGCCATAGCTCGCGGCTTTCGTCTGGTCGGTTCCGGTGAGCTCAACGACGTGGACGGCGTACGCCGAGAACGTCGTGTAGGCGCCGAGGAACCCGGTCCCCAGCACCGTGCGGGTGTCCCCGGTGGTCCGGCCGACCACCAGGCCGAGCAGCACGCAGCCGGTCATG
>DASQMY010000280.1:0-10427 GCA_035645255.1 Mycobacteriales bacterium | reverse complement strand
GCTCAAGCTCGCGTTCGAGCTCGTACCTGCGGTCCTCGTCGACGAGGTCCCACTTGTTGATCGCGAGCACGAGGGCCCGTCCGGCGTCGGCGACCATCGAGATCACGCGGGTGTCCTGCTCCGACAACGACTCCGAGCCGTCGACGAGCACGATGGCCACCTCGGCCGACTCGAGCGCGCGCTCGGTGCGGAGCACGGAGTAGAAGTCAGCCCCCTGGGCATCGCGGGCCCGCCGCTTGATCCCGGCGGTGTCGACGAACCGCCAGGTCTTCCCGCCGAGCGAGATGATCGAGTCGACTGGGTCCCGGGTCGTCCCCGCGACCGCGTCGACTACCGCACGCTCCTCGCCGGATAGCTGGTTGAGGAGACTGGACTTGCCGACGTTGGGTCGCCCGATCAACGCCACCCGCCGCGGCCCTGCCAGCTCGCGAACGTGGTCGACCGGCGCGGCGGGAAGCAGGTCGAGCACCTTGTCGAGCAGGTCGCCGCTGCCGCGGCCGTGCAGCGCGCTCACGGCGAACGGCTCCCCCAGCCCGAGGCTCCAGAATTCGGTCGCGTCGGACTCGGCCCGCTCGTCGTCCACCTTGTTGGCGGCGAGGAGCACCGGCTTGCCGCCACGCTGCAGCACCCGGGCGAGCGAGCGGTCCGTCTCCGTCGGGCCGGTGGTCGCGTCGACGACCAGCACGGTGGCGTCCGAGGCCGCGACCGCGATCTCGGCCTGCGCGGCCACCGAGGCAGCCAGGTCGCGGGCGTCCGGCTGCCACCCCCCTGTGTCGAGCACCGTGAACCGGCGGCCACGCCAGGTCGCGTCGTACGCGACCCGGTCGCGCGTCACGCCAGGGACGTCCTGTACGACGGCCTCGCGCCGGCCGAGCACTCGGTTGACGAGCGTCGACTTGCCGACGTTGGGCCGGCCGACGATGGCGACCACCGGTAGCGGACCGTCGTCGCCGGTGTCGCGGACCAGTCCGTCGTCGAAGTCGACGTCGAACTCCCCGCCTTCGCCGCCGGCGAAGTCGTCCGCGCCCTCGAAGACGTCGCCGCCGCCCGGTGCGGACTCGCTCATCGAGTGACGCTCTGGCGGGCTGTCGAGCCGGCCTGGTGGCGATTGACGATCAGCGACGCCACCTCCTCGGCAGTGAGGTGGGTCGCGTCGATCTCACAGGCGTCCTCCGCGCACGTCAGCGGACTCGCCTCCCGGGTGCTGTCCCGGTGGTCGCGCTGCTCGATCTCGCGCTGCGCCGTCGACGCGTCTCCGGCGTCCGGGGCGGCTGCGTCCCGGCTGCGTCGCTCCGCCCGTACCGCCGCGCTCGCGGTGAGGAAGATCTTCGTCCCCGCGTCCGGGACGACCGTCGTGCCGATGTCCCGCCCCTCGACGACCACGTCGCCGTCCGCGATCACTCGCCGCTGCACATCGACCAGGCGGCTGCGGACGGCCGGCACAGCGCTGACCGCGCTGACCGCGTTGGTCACCTCTCGGGTGCGGATCTCCGCGGTGACGATCCGCCCGTCGATGCGCGTCCACGGGTCGTCCGGGTCCGTGCCGACCTCGACGTCGAGCGCCGCAGCCAACGCACCAATCGCGTCCGGGTCGTCGAGCCGGACCCGCTGCTCCAGAACCGCCAAGGTGACCGCCCGGTACATCGCGCCGGTGTCGAGGTAGCGCCAGCCGAGCCGGCGCGCCACCTCGCGGGAGACAGTGCTCTTGCCGGACCCGCCGGGACCGTCGATCGCTACGACCCGCACGGTCCCGGGGCGGCGCTCGTCGGTTGCGGACATGGTGGCTCCAGCAGGTCTGTGGGGGTCGGGTGGGCGCTGCGCGCCGGTTGAGCAGGTAGGTTACCGTCCGCGCCCCGCGGGCACGCCGCGATGGCGTCAGAGCCGGCGGGGGGTCAGCTCGATGGCGTGCCACCCGGCGGCACCGACCGCCAGCGTGAGACGTTCAGCGTCCTCCGGGCGGACGTCGAGCGCCACCAGTCCGACCGGATGGTCCGTCGCGTGGTCGATCGTCACATCCTCGAGGTTGACGCCGGCCCCACCGGCGACGCGGAACAGCCGGGCGAGCTCGCCTGGCTGGTCCTGCAGCACGACACCGACGCGGGACCAGATCGGTGCGGTGCGGCCGGCCTTGCCGGGCAACGAGGCGCGCGCCGCCCGGCCGCGCCTCATGACGTCGGTCAATGCGGTCGGGTCGCCCCCTTCCAGACCGCGACGGATGAGGTCGAGGTCGTCGCGGATCCGGCGCAGCGAGTCGGCCAGTGCAACGCGGTTGGCGACCGCGATGTCCGCCCAGAGGCCGGGGTCCGAGTCCGCAAGCCGGGTGGTGTCCCGAAACCCAGAACCGGCGAGGACGAGGGCGGCCTGGTCCGCGCCGACGAGCTGAGCCGCCAGGGTGCTGGCCACGACCTGCGCCGCATGTGACACCACCGCCAGCGCCGAGTCGTGGGCCGCAGCCGTCATCCGCACCGGACGCGCGCCACACCGCCGGGCCAGCTCGGCCACGTCTTCGGCCGCCTGGCGCCCGGTCATGACAGACGGCGTGAGCACCCAGACCGACTCGTCGAAAAGTTCTGGTACCGCAGCCGTCGGTCCACCCCGCTCGCGACCGGCGATCGGGTGACCGCCGCAGAATTGCGTCGGGTCCGCCGCGCTGGTCTGCACCTCAACCAGAACTTTGACTTTTATAGACGAAACATCGCTCACGGTTGCATCGAGCGTGATCCTTTGTACCGCAACGAGTGCTCCGCCGACCACGCCCGGTGGGACCGCGAGCACAACGTGGTCGCATTCGGCCAGGTCGGACCAGGCACCGGCACGCCCCGCACCGAGCGCCGCGGCCGTGCGTGCGTGCTCGCTGTCTTGATCGACCAGTACGACGTCCTGGCCCGCCCGGCGGAGCGCCATCCCGATCGAGGCGCCGATCAGCCCGGCGCCGACGACCCCAACCCGCTCGACGCTCACTGCGGAAGGTCGGTGCGCAGCGCCGCGGCGCCGCGCAGGTAGACATGATGGATGTCGCCGCGCGCGCGGTCGGTATCGATGTGCGCCATCAGCCTGAGGACCCTCGGCATCGCGCCGGGCACGGAGATCTCGGTCGCGCAGAGCAGCGGGACGTCGGTGATGCCGAGCTGCCGGGCCGCGTAGGCAGGGAACTCGGCGCAGAGGTCCGGCGTGAGCGTGAAGATGACGCTGATCAGATCGTCGGCCGTCAGCTCGTTGCGGCGCAGGATCGTCACCAGTAGCTCAGCGGCGCCGTCGAGGATCTGGTCGCGCTCGTCATGGTCGAGCTGGATCGCCCCGCGGACTGCCCGCACCGCCACTGCCAGTCTCATCTCTGCTCGAGCGACCTGTCCGCAGCTGGCTCAACGCCTTTGCTGATGTCGCACCTTAACGGCTGATCGCCGAGTAGGTCTGGCAGCAAGTCGTCGTGTCGGGAAGGACATAAGTCGACTTCGAACCTCAGCTTCATTTGGCCGGGCCCACGTGGGCCAGTCGTGCTGAGGTGAGGCTGCAGTTCGGTAGGTCGATTTGTCGCTTCGATCGGCCTCTGACGGGCGACGGAAAGTCTTCCGCGGGGGCTAGCTGGTCAACGTGTGCCCAAGTCGACACGTCGACAGAGAGGTTGACGAGTTGGTGCATTCCCCGCATGAGTCGTGGCGCCAGGGTGTCAGTCGGTCGACGCGGAGTCGTACAACGCACCGACCTCCTCGGGGCGCAGCCGGCGGACGGCACCGGGCCGCAGATCGGCGAGCTGGATAGGCCCGACCGCTGTCCTGATGAGCCGCTGCACCGGGTGCCCGACCTCGGTCAGCAGCCGACGGACGATGTGCTTGCGCCCTTCGTGGATGACGACCTCGACCATGGCCTTGTTGCCCGATGTGCTGATCATGCGGAACGAGTCCACCCGGGCCGGTCCGTCGTCCAGGTCGATCCCCGCGCGGAGGGTTCGCCCGACCGTTCGGGCCACCGGGCCGAAGATCTCGGCCAGGTAGGTCTTCGGTACGCCGTGCGACGGGTGGGTCAGCAGGTTGGCGAGCTCGCCGTCGTTCGTCATGAGCAGCAGACCCTCGCTCTCGGCGTCGAGACGGCCGACGTGGAACAACCGGTCAGCCCGGCCGGCGACCAGGTCGCCGACGCACTCCCGGCCGCGGTCGTCGCTCATCGTGGACAGGACGCCGCGCGGCTTGTTGAGCGCGAAGTAGACATTTCGGTCGTTCACCGCGATCCGCGAGCCGTCGACCCGGATCACCGAGCGGGCCGGGTCGACGCGCATGCCCTGCGCCTGCACCTTCTTGCCGTCCACCTCCACCCGGCCGGCCTCGATCAGCTCCTCGCAGTGCCGCCGCGACCCGACCCCCGCAGCGGCGAGCACCTTCTGCAGCCGGACGCCATGCACTGAGACGGTCTCATCGCCTGGTTCACCGTTAACTGACATGGCCCGCTTCGTCTGGAGGAGTAGATCAGAATTGGTCGGACAACGACTCGATGTCCGTCGGCAGGTACGGCGCGAGCGAAGGCAGCTGATCCAGTGACGTCAGCCCGAACCGGGACAGGAAGTACGGCGTCGTCTCGTACAGCGTCGCACCACTCGACTCCTGGCCCGCTTCCTCGATCAGCCCGCGGGCGAGCAGGGTGCGGACGACGCCGTCGACGTTGACCCCCCGGATGCTCGAGATTGCCGCGCGGGCCACCGGCTGGCGGTAGGCGACCACAGCGAGCGTCTCGAGCGCCGCTTGCGTCAGCCGGGCCTGCTGGCCTTCGAGGACGAACCGCTCGACGTACGACGAGCAGTCCGGCGCCGAGAAGAGCCGCCACCCGCCGGCCACCTCCCGCAACATGAACCCGCGGTCGGCGGCGGCATAGTCGTCGGCGAGCTCCCCCAGCAGCCGGCCCACCTCGGCGATCGGCTGCTCAGTGACCTGAGCCAGATCGGCGGCCGGCACGGGCTGGTCGACGACGATCAGGATCGACTCGAGCAGCTTGCGCAACGGCGGCGCGGACGGCATGTCAGGCGCCGGAGTGTCAGCTGCACCTCCCGACACCGGCTCCCTGCCGTCTTCCTGGTCGATCACTGGATCTCCTCTGCGTGGTGCTGGGCGGCGGGCGACCCGTCGGAGGCGGCCGCGTGCTCTGGTTGGCCGGCATCCCCCGCGAGCGACGGCAAGTCCGCGCCGTCGCTCGGCTGCACGTCGTACTCGTCTTCGATCCTCAGCGCTTCGGGCGCCAGGCTGCCCGTCCATCGGACCTGCAGGTCGCCGAGGGCGACCACCTGGTCGAACGCGACCTGGCCCTCGCGGTAGAGCTCCAGCAGCGCAAGGAACCGGGCCACGATCTCCACCAACTCGGTGCAGTCACTGATCAGCGACCGGAACGACGCCGTGCCGACGTCGGCCAGCCGCTGCGCCAGCAGCACCGCCTGTTCGCGGACGCTCACCTTGGGGGTGTGGATGTGGTCGGTCGCGACGCCGGGGACGATGCGCGGCTGCATCGCCGCGGCCGCGATCATGGCGAACCGCTCGGGCCCGATGCCGATCAGCACCTCGGGCACCGCCGCCGCGAACTGCGGCTCGAGGCTGACCAGCCTGGGGTGGAACCGCCCCTCCTGCGCCATCCGACCGGCGAAGAACGCGGCCGCCTGCTTGTACGCGCGGTACTGCAGCAGTCGGGCGAACAGCAGGTCGCGAGCCTCCAGCAGGGCTAGGTCCTCTTCGTCGTCGACGGCGCCGGACGGCAGCAGCCGCGCCGCCTTGAGGTCCAGCAACGTCGCCGCGACGACGAGGAACTCGGTCGCCTGGCCGAGATCCCACGCCCCACCGGTCCCGCGGATGAACGCGATGAACTCGTCCGTCACCTGGGAGAGCGCCACCTCGGTGACGTCGAGCTTGTGCTTGGCGATGAGGCTCAGCAGCAGGTCGAACGGGCCCTCGAAGTTCGCGAGATGTACGGCGAAGCCCTCCGGAGCGGCCAGCGGCGCGGTCGTCGCGGCGTCCTCCGGCGTCCGCGGCGGGGGTTCGGTCGCCATGCCGGTCACGGTAGCAGCCGCCGCGCCGGCCTCGTCGCACACGAATCGTTGAGTCGCCATGTCGACGAATCGCTTCAGCTACCCGGCGCCGAAGAGCTCCAGGATTGGCTCGACCACCGGCTCGGTCACCGCGTCGACCATCCGGGCCACCAACCCGCGGTTGCCGAAGATCGGCAGGAGCAGCACGATCAGCGCGCCCAGGCCGTAGTTCTGCTCCTCCAGGTTGTACCGCGCCTTCTGCCACCCGGGCGTGGGCGGCGCGAGCGCCCACATGATCCGGGCACCGTCCAGTGGCGGCAGCGGTACGAGATGCAGGACAGCTACGGCGATGCTCACGACGCCGGCGGTGAACAGCATCGTCGCCAGGAAGTCGGGTCCGACGCCCTCGTCCGGCCCGCGCGCGAGCGCGAACAGGCCGAGGTAGAGCACGCCGAGCACTACCGCCGCGAGCGGACCGGTGAGCACAGTCGCGATGTAGCGCCCGACCCGGCCGCCGCGGCGCGGCTCGGTGAGTGCCACCGGCCGTCCCCAGCCGAGGCCGGCAACCACCATGGCGATCACCCCGAACGGCTCGAGTTGCCGCCGGGGGTCCGCGGTGATCTGCCGCGCCATCCGGGCCGCCGGGTCGCCAGCAGCCTTGGCGGCCACCGCCTGCGCGATGTTGTGGACGAGAACCGCGGTGACCAGCCCGAGTGCCAGCCCGAGCAGGATCGACGGCTGGCCAAGGTAGAAGATCACCGGCCGAATCTACCGGCTTGCTGGTGGGCGAGACGCTGCGACGCGCTCACCGTCCGGTGAGCCGCCGCACGAGCGTGCTGTCCTCACCGTGCGCCTCGATGTCCTCGAGCACGATCGCGATCGCCTCGCGGACGATCCGGCCGCGGTCCACCGCGATGCCGAACTCCCCGCGCAACGTCAGGCGTGCCCGCTCCAGTTCCATCAGCTCATCGGGCGAGCAGTAGACGGTGATCTTCTCCTCGTGCCGCTCCCGTCCGGTCGGCCGCCGGTCCGCTGCCTTGGTACGCCGGCGCTGGACCGGGTGCCGCTCGCGGTCGGCGGCCGGCCGGTCGCCTGCGTCGCCACGCGGCGGCGCGTCGTCCCGCGCGTGCAGACCACTCGGTCCGCGGTCAGCCGCGGGCGCGGCGCCCGGCCGCCCCTGCGCCGGCGTAGGCGATGGCGCGGCCGCGGAACCGCCTCGGGTCGCCCGGAACAGCTCGTCCGCACCCGGCAGGCTCGCGCGTCGGCTCATCGGTCCAGCACCTCCTTGGCCAGGTCGCGGTACGCCGTCGCACCGGCGGACGACGGCGCGTAGCTGGTGATCGGCTCGCCGGCCACGGTGGTCTCCGGGAACTTCACCGTCCGGTTGATCACCGTGTGGAAGACCCGGTCGCCGAACGCCTCCACCAGGCGGGTCAGCACCTCCCGCCCGTGCAGCGTCCGGGCGTCGTACATCGTGGCCAGCACTCCCTCAAGCTCGAGTTGAGGGTTAAGCCGCTCCCGGATCTTTTCTATGGTGTCCATCAACAGTGCGACGCCCCGCAGCGCCAGGTACTCGCACTCCAGCGGGATGATGACGCCGTGGGCTGCGGTCAGCGCATTGACGGTGAGCAGACCGAGGCTGGGCTGACAATCGATCAGGATCACGTCGTAGTCCGCGACGACCGGTGCAAGGGCGCGTTGCAGGGTCTGCTCGCGAGCGACCTCGCCGACGAGCTGCACCTCCGCGGCGGACAGGTCGATGTTGCTCGGCAGCAGGTCCATCCCGGGGACATGCGTCTTGAGCATGACGTCGTCGGCGGTGACCGAGCGCTCCATCAGCAGGTTGTAGACCGTCCGGTCCAGCTGGAGCGGGTTGACGCCCAGGCCGACGGACAGCGCCCCCTGCGGGTCGAAGTCGACCAGCAGCACCCTGCGGTCCAGCTCGGCGAGCGCCGCGCCCAGGTTGATCGTGCTCGTCGTCTTGCCGACGCCGCCCTTCTGGTTGCACAGCGCGAGGATGCGGGCCGGGCCGTGCCGCTCGAGGGCGGGCGGGTCGGGCAGCACCCGGCGGGGCCGACCGGTCGGCCCGAGCGCGTCGGCCGCCTGCTGGCCGCCGGCGGGTGCCGCCGGCGCCGCCGGCTCCTCCGCGCCGGGCAGCGGCGGGCTGAGCCGCAGGGCGGAGTCGTCGATGTGTCCGGGGTCCGGAGCGAAGGTCGACATAGAGCCATAGCCTCCTGTCGGTGTAGTGCCGTCGCGACTGGTTGCTTCGCCGCCTTACGACAGGCGGGCGATGCTAGGGGCCGGCTGCACCCGCGGCAAGGGTGCCGGCCGACTGGGGACGGCGCAGGCGGGTTGTCCCCAGCGGGGCGGCGGCGTTGTCCCCAGGCTGCGGCACGACCCCGGGCTGGCGGCGCGGGCCTTGCACGGACATCGAGCAGCGCGGCGCTCAGCGGGCCCGGGGGTGCGCCGCCGCGTACACCTCGCGCAGCTTGTCGACCGTCACCAGCGTGTAGATCTGCGTCGTCGTCACCGACGCGTGGCCGAGCAGCTCCTGCACCACCCGGACGTCAGCGCCGCCGTCGAGCAGGTGCGTCGCGAAGGAGTGCCGCAGCGTGTGCGGCGACACCGGACCACGCACCCCTGCCTTGTCGGCTGTCTGCTGCAGCACCGTCCAGGCGCTCTGCCGCGACAGCCGCCCGCCGCGCGCGTTCAGGAACAGTGCCGGCACCCCGCGGCCGGCGGCCGCGAGGACCGGTCGAGCCCGCACCAGGTAGGCGTCGACGGCCGCGCGAGCGTAGCTGCCGATCGGGACGACCCGGTCCTTGGAGCCCTTGCCGAACAGGCGCACCGATCCCTCGCCGAGGTCGATGTCGTCGACGTCGAGCCCGACCGCCTCCGAGATCCGCGCTCCGCACCCGTACAGCACCTCGAGCAGCGCGCGGTCCCGCAGAGCGAGCGCCGTGTCGTCGAAGCCGGCCGCCTCCAGCAGCGACTCCACCTGGTCCATCGGCAGCGCCTTCGGCAACGACCGCGGCAGTACGGGCGGGCGGACCTCCCGCGCGACGTCGTCGTCGACCCAGCCCTCCAGCGCGGCGAACCGGTGCAGCCCGCGTACGGCGACGAGCGCGCGGGCCGCCGAGCTGGCCTTCGCGGGCGGGTGCAGCTCGTCACCCTCGCGCAGCTGGGCGAGGAACTCCGCGACGTCCCGCTCGGCGACGCCCCGGAGCAGCTCGACACCGCGGCTCTCCAGCACGTCGGCGTACCGGCGCAGGTCGCGTCGATAGCTCAGCAGGGAGTTCTTGGCCAGCCCCCGCTCGACGGCGAGATGTTCGAGGTAGCGCTGCGCCGCCGCCGCGACCGTGAGATCGGCCGACGAGCGGGTCGTCATCCCACCTCGCTAGCCGAGCGCGTCCGCGAGGGCGACGCTCGACATGCCGTGCGCCTCAGCCACCGGCTGGTAGGTCAGCTGCCCGCCGATCGCGTTGACGCCGAGCGCGAGGGCCGGGTCGGCCAGGCACGCGGCGCGCAGGCCGTTGGTGGCCAGCTCGACGGCGAACGGCATGGTGACGTTGGTCAGCGCGTAGGTGGACGTGTGCGGTACGGCGCCGGGCATGTTGGCCACGCAGTAGTGGATGACGCCGTGCACCTCGTAGACCGGGTCGGAGTGCGTCGTCGGGTGCGTCGTCGCGAAGCAGCCGCCCTGGTCGACGGAGATGTCCACCAGCACCGCGCCCTTCTTCATCGACCGGATCATGTCGTCGGTCACCAGCATGGGCGCCTTCGCGCCGGGCACGAGGACAGCACCGATGACGAGGTCGGCGTCCAGCACGGCGCGCTCGACCTCGTAGGCGTTGGACGCGACGGTCTGGATCCGGCCCTTGTGGATGCGGTCGACCTCACGCAGCTTGGCGACGTTCTTGTCGAGCAGGTAGACCTCCGCCTCCATGCCCTGCGCGATCCACGCGGCGTTGGAGCCGGAGATGCCGGCGCCGAGGACGACGACCTTGGCCGGGTAGACGCCCGGTGCACCGCCCATCAGGACGCCCCGACCGCCGTACGCCCGCTCGAGGAAGTGCGCCCCCGCCTGCGGCGCCATCCGGCCGGCCACCTCGCTCATCGGTGCGAGCAGCGGCAGTGATCCGTCGGGGAGCTGCACCGTCTCGTAGGCGACGGCCGAGATGCCGGAGTCGAGGATCGCCTGCGTGCAGTCCGGCGAGGCGGCGAGGTGCAGGTAGGTGAACAGCACCTGGTCCCGCCGCATCCGGTGGTACTCCTCCTTGATCGGCTCCTTCACCTTGAGGACCAGGTCGGCGGTCGCCCACACGTCGTCGGCGTTCGGCAAAATCTCCGCACCGGCGGCGACGAACTCGTCGTCGGTGATCGACGAGCCGATACCAGCGTCCTTCTCGATGACGACGCTCTGTCC
>DASQMY010000279.1:0-2638 GCA_035645255.1 Mycobacteriales bacterium | reverse complement strand
GGCTGAAGCCGCGCAACGCGTTCGGCCCGGTCCGCGTCGCGGTGACCGGCCGCAACGTCTCGCCGCCGCTCTTCGAGTCGATCGAGCTGCTCGGCCGCGATCGCACGCTGGCGCGGCTGGCGGCCGCGGCGGGTGCGTCGCGGGGGTAGCGGTCGGATGAGTTTGCGGACCGGGTCGCCGGTTAGAGCGTTGGGGCCAGCAATTCGGGCAGCTCACCACCGGAGGGCAGCGCCATGCAGTCGATCGACGTCCTGGCCATCCACGAGCTGCACAACATGCTGCTCGAGGACGAGACGGTCGAGGAGACGCTGCGCCGGGTCGGTGACCTGTGCGTGGCGCACGCCGGCTGTGACACCGCCGGCATCAGCGTGTCCGAGCGCGGTGTGGTCAGCACCTGGGTCGCGAGCAGCCCGGAGAGCGAGCGGCTGGACGAGCACCAGTACAGCACCGACGAGGGCCCGTGCCTGGACGCGATCCGCACGGGCCACGTGCTCGAGGTCCGCGACGCCGTCACGGAGGACCGGTGGCCGAGCTACATGGAGCGGGCGCGGGCCGAGGGGCTCGTCGCCTCGCTGTCCTACCCGATGGTGGTCCGAGGCCGGTCGATCGGCGCGCTCAACCTGTACTCCTTCACCAGCCCGCTTCCGGCGGCCGACCGCGGCGAGGTCGCCGTACTCGCGGAGCACGCCGCCGTGGCGGTGGCGAACGCGCAGGCCTACCGCCGCAGCCGTGAGCTGGTCGGACACCTCACCGACGCGGTCGAGAGTCGTGACCTGATCGGCCAGGCCAAGGGCGTGCTGATCGCGCTGCACGGCTGCGGTGCGGACGAGGCGTTCGAGCTGCTCCGTGGCATGTCGCAGCGGGCCAACCGCAAGGTCAGAGACATCGCCGTGGACGTCGTGGCCTCGGCGCAGCGGCGCCACGGTGAGCCATAGTCGGGCCGGTACGTGCTTTGTCGATCGCCGGGGCACGGAGTATCTTTGTCGGCGATCCCGGAACGCCGTCCGCGGCGGGCCGGGTCGATTGGGGTATGGGGTAATTGGCAGCCCGACGGTTTCTGGTTCCGTTAGTCTTGGTTCGAGTCCAGGTACCCCAGCAGCGGCCGCACTCAGCGGTCGTGCACCGCACGCGCACAGCACGGCCCCGTCGTCTAGTGGCCTAGGACGCCGCCCTCTCAAGGCGGTAGCGCCGGTTCGAATCCGGTCGGGGCTACCACGAGAGGCCCAGGTCGCTGACCTGGGCCTCTGTCATGTGCCCCCGCGTCCGAGCGAGTGAGTGCAGCCGTGCTGCAGCAGGGCTGTAGCCGCTTGCTCGACCGCTGCCGCGGTCAGGCGGTGAGCTGGCGGCCGAGGTCGCCCGCGGCGGCGACGACGGCCGCGGCGAAGCGGCGGCCCGGAGTGCGCGTGAGCCGGTCGATCGGCCCGGAGACCGACAGTGCCGCGACGACGTGGTCGTCCGCAGTGACGGGGGCCGAGACGGACGCCACGCCGACCTCGCGCTCGCCGACGCTCTCCGCCCAGCCGCGCCGCCGTACGCCGGCCACCGTGCGATCGGTGAATGCCGCGCCGCGGAGCAGCCGGGCGCGGTCGGCGCCCGCCGACCACGCGAGGAACACCTGCGCCGCCGAGCCGGCGGTCAGCGGGAGGACCGCGCCGACCGGCACGGAGTCACGCAGACCGGACGGGCGGTCGGCTGACGCGAGGCAGACCCGCTCGTCGCCCTGCCGGACGTAGACCTGGGCGCTCTCGCCGGTGACGTCGCGCAGGCGCACCACCGAGCGCGCCGCGAGCTCCGGCAGGCCGGCTGCCTGCCCGCGGGCGAGCTCGGCGATCCGCGGTCCGAGGCGGAACCGGCCGGCGCTGTCGCGGTCGGCGAACCGGTGCGCCTCCAGCGCCGACGCCAGCCGGTAGGCGGTGGCCCGGGGGAGCCCCGTCGCCGCCGTCAGGTCGGCGAGCGAGAGCGGACCGGCCGAGAGGGCGTCCAGGATGCCCACTGCCTTGTCGAGCACGCCTACGCCGCTTAGAGTGTCCGTCATACGAAATATGGTATCCCAGATTGTGAGACCAGGCCATGGGGCGCACGCTTTCCCAGAAGGTATGGGACGACCACGTCGTCCGGTCGGCCGACGACGAGCCGGACCTGATCTTCATCGACCTGCACCTGGTGCACGAGGTGACGTCGCCGCAGGCGTTCGACGGCCTGCGGCTGGCCGGCCGTCCGGTCCGCCGGCCGGACCTCACGCTGGCGACCGAGGACCACAACGTCCCGACCGACCTGCTGCGCGGCACCATCGCCGATCCCGTGTCGCGCAAGCAGGTCGACACCCTGCGCGCCAACTGCGCTGAGTTCGGCGTGCGCCTGCACCCGATGGGCGACAGCGGCCAGGGCATCGTGCACGTCATCGGCCCGCAGCTCGGCGTCACGCAGCCCGGCATGACGATCGTCTGCGGTGACAGCCACACGAGCACGCACGGCGCGTTCGGGGCGCTGGCCTTCGGGATCGGCACGAGCGAGGTCGAGCACGTGCTCGCCACGCAGACCCTTCCGCAGTCCCGACCCAAGTGGATGAGCGTCACGGTCGACGGCGACCTCCCCGCGGATGTCACCGCCAAGGACGTCATCCTCGCGATCATCGGCG